>CBIHPC010000020.1:0-57730 GCA_966211305.1 uncultured Niastella sp. | reverse complement strand
TAGGCAGCCAGCGGTTCCTTTCCATGTTCACGATTATTTTTTCGATCCGCTGTTGAACCGGAACATTCAGTTCGCGGATCATACCACCGCCGGCAATGCCATCTTCCTTCATGCCATGTCTTTTTTGAAAACGCTTAACGGCGGTCAACAGGCTGGTGTCGTAGATGGGAGAAGACGTATCGCCGGTGTGGGGAAGGTCGCCCAGCAGGAATAACTTCTTGCGTAATCTGGTAACCATGGCCGAGGTATCGCCCGGACGAATGGGTTTTTTATCGGGCAGGCTGACGGTGATATTATCAGCCGGCAGGGTTTTGTATTTTTTAAGGTATTCTTTTAGTAAGTTATACTGGCGGTAAACCGGTTCCTGAACGGTTGATACGTTGCCCGGTTTCATCATTGAATCGAGCAGGGCGCTATAGCTAAGTTTTTTGCGCGGCATGTGCCAGTCAACCTTTTGGGTGGCGCTCTCTTCCAGTCCGCCCCACACTTTCTGCGCAAAGAAGAAGTACATGGAAGTTAACAGCAGTTCCGTCTCGCTTTTCTGATCGGTGCTTTGAGGCAGGGTAATGTTGAACAGGCTATCGAGCTGGCGTTTATAGGGCAGCACGATATTGAGGCCTTCTTCGGGCAGGTTCTCCAGCCGGGCGTACAGGTTACTGGCCTGTTCGGTAAGGCCGTTCTCGGTATACCAGGCAAAGGCGTAGCTGCGGGTGGTGTAGAAGGTGTTCAGGTCGGTTTGAAAGCTGCGTAACGAGTCGTATTTGGCAAAGAACGATTCAATACGGGAAGAGGAGAAACGCATGGAGCGTTGATCGCTGAAGTTACCGGCCAGGTCGCTGGCGGCATCCTGCATCTCTTTGTGAATGGAATCTTTTGTACGGTTTGTGTTTGATTGTTTGTTCGATTCCCTACATCCCCAGATACACAACAGAACAAGGAAACAAGTGAATTTTTGCATAAATAAAAATGGCTCTTCTATTGGGATAGATACGCTACAATAAAAATGGGGTTTATGAATATGACTGGTGTATTCTCTCTTGTAGTTTAAGTTTAACTGCCAGTTATACCCGCAAACCCCGCAATATTACGTTATAAACGTAAATGGAAGGCGATTTCATACGTTGCGCCCTGGAAGTTTAATCAGCAACTAACGGGAAAGCAATCGTATGTTCCAATGGTGATCAGATTCTTAATGATTCCCTTCGAGAAGTAAAGTAAAGGCCCAGTTCCACATAATTGGGCCGTGAACGGCTAAAGGAATGAACGAGAAACTATTTGAAAAAAAAGTACTTACTAACCCGGTCTTTTACAGTATGAAACCCACTGTATACCCGTAAAAGATCTGATTCCTTCAATTCGCATAACACGAATTACTTCACGTGTTTGGAAACGATTTTTGCCAGATCAAACATGGAGATCTGATCTTTACCGAACAATGGTTTCAGTTTTGTATCGGCGTTGATCATTCTTCTGTTCTTTTTGTCTTGCAGATTATTCTTTCTGATATAATCCCAGATCTTCTTAACGATCTCTGTTCTTGGTAAAGGTTTGCTACCTATAACCTCAGCTAAAACAGGGCTGGCTGTAAGAGGAGCCATGAATGCAGCGTTAGGTTTTCTTGCAGATTTCTTCTTAGCCGCCTTTTTTACCGCTTTCTTTGCTACTTTCTTAGCTGCTTTCTTTGGAGCCGCTTTCTTAGCTGCTTTTTTTACTGCTTTCTTAGCAGCTTTCTTAGCTGTTTTTGCCATAGTGTTTTAAAATTTAAAAAGTGAATAATGAAGCTATTGTTTGAATTAATAATGAGAGTAAACCAATGTGAATATATCAAATTTATAAATAACAATACGAATTATACAATATTCAGCAGTTAAAATCTTTATGAAACCCGCCTGTACACAGCCGTTTTTCCCGATAGCTGTCGGGATGAATTCAAGTAAGCTGCTGCAAACATAACACTCCTTTTTTATGATTTCCCCTATGGAGACCGGGTATTTATTCATAAATTATAAACGCAACCTTTGGGTTGCATTATATTTGCAACCTAAAGGTTGCCTAATTAAACTATGAGAAGAGACGTCTTTCAGGCTATAGCCGATCCCACCCGCAGGGAGATAATAAACATGATTGCCCAGCATCCCCTGAATGTAAATGCCGTGGCCGAGAACTTCGAAGTAAGCCGGACGGCTATATACAAACACATCAAAATGCTTACCGAATGCGGTCTGGTGGTTATTACGCAGTTCGGCAGGGAGCGTTATTGCGAGGCCCGCCTGGAGCGGCTTGCGGAGGTTTCTGATTGGGTAGAACAATACCGGAAGATCTGGACGGAACGCCTGGATAACCTCGAAAATTTCCTCGATGACCTGGAGACGAAGAAGCGGAAGCCGGGGCGGAAGAAGGGGTGAGGAGTTTACTGGTTGACTGGTTAACAAGTTGACTGGAAAGGGAGTTTGTGTGTTAGTTAAACGCATTTTGGTTGGTAGCCAGGTTATAAGTTATTCAGTTGCCAGCCGGGGTTCGGCGCCAGAGAGAAAATGTAAATGGGTGCGCGCCTGGTTTGAAGGGCCCCGGGCGGAAGGCAGCAAACATGGTATACCAGCAGCTTTTGTATTTAACGGGCAATTTGCAGTGAGGGCCTTTATCAACTATTCAACTCCATCACCTTTTCAATTCCTCGTCATCCCGTTAACCAGTTAACTCGTCAACTTGTTAACCTGAATCCAACCCCTCATTCACTTCCATTCAATCAAGCACCAACATTGTCTTATTGTACTTATTACGATACTCGATGGGCGACAAACCGGTTATCTTCCTGAAGATGGTGCGAAAAGCCTTAACATCGCTGTATCCCACATCGTACATGACCTCCAGCACATTCTTACGGCCGGTCTCGAGGTCTTTCTTCGCCGCCTCGATCTTTACCCTTTGGATATATTCCGTAACGGTATTACAGGTAGCTTTTTTGAACCGGCGCTCGAGGCTGCGGCGGCCAACGGCAAAGGCATCTGCCAGCTGATCAACCGTTATTTTTTCTTCGAAGTTCTTCTCTATGTACTCCTGCGCCTTCTTTACGGTATCATCCTCATGTGCTTTTTGTCCCTGGAAAATGATAAACGGCGATTGTACAGTACGGTCGAAATCTATGCTGAACGCTTTGGAGATAAGGATAGCGATATCCCGGCCGGCATATTTTTCTATCATATACACCAGCAGGTTGAGGTAGGAATAAGCCCCGCCGCTTGTGTAGATTCCATCGTCATCGGTAATGATCTTGTCATCGACCAGGTTTACTTCGGGGTACAGCGCCCTGAATTCATTGGCGAAACGCCAGTGTGTGGCGCACCGTTTACCAGTTAATAAACCGGTAGCCGCCAGAAAGAAAGAGCCGATGCAAAGGCTGGCCACTTCGGCGCCGTTATTGAATTGTTCAACGATCCAGGGAAGGAACTCCCTGTTTGTTTCCACCGCCTGTGGGAACGGGCCATAAACAGCGGGTATAATGATGAGGTCGGTTCTGCTCACATCCTTCAGCAAACAATCGGGTTTGATAGTGAACAAGCCATCGCGCTGTGAAGTTTGTTTTGAAAGGCCAACCAGCTGAATATCAAACAAAGGAGCTTTACCCATTCCCGTACGCAGGGTATTCACCTCTGAAAGGATCTGGTGCGTTCCTTCTATATTCACCAGGCTGGTATGCCCCTGCGGAATAAGTATGGAAACGTGTTTCATTTTGGCAAGTTATTTAATGTTTTTGACCGGCTATCTGTCCCGTCCGACGGAACTGGCAATTACCACGACAAAGGGAGAAACAACCGGGATATCATTATAGACAATTATGCTAGCTTCCCCCCTCGTTAAAGATAAAAAACAATTGCCGCAATAATACAGGTGGCAAAAAGCCGCAGACCGGTAAAGCGGTGATCGGGATATGAAGGTGTTGTCGCAAAGGACCCCTTAATTGGTCGCTTTTGCACCCTTTTGAAGATAGCGAATGCATGTACTTTTGAATACGATTGAGGCAGGCTGTTAGAACTTAGCCGGAGAGAAGTTAAACAGCCCGGATTGTGTGATAGGCAGGAACCGATGGTACCATAAACAAACAAAAAGCAGGCTCTATGGTTGAAGTATTCAAAACAAATGTGCAAAAGTTTACTGAAGCGCAGCAGCTGGTGGCCTTATTGCGGCGGCATTTCCCCGGCACCAAAATAAACATCGATATGGATGATTGCGATAGGGTGCTTCGGGTGGAAGGCAACAACCTGCGAATAGAAAAGCTAATGACCCTCGTCGCGGAAAAAGGTTTCCTGTGCACCGTGCTCGATTGAGTAATTGTGACGGCGAACGCTGGCAATTGTTTTGCTGCAAAACAATGGACTAATCCGGGACTGACAATTTTCAAACATTTAAAATAAAAGACCATGCCTGCAATGAATCCTTACTTGAATTTCAATGGTAACACCGAAGAAGCATTCAATTTTTACAAATCAGTATTTGGTGGCGAGTTCACCATGGTTGGCCGGTTTAAGGATATGCCCGAAGAATACCGGGGCCCCGAATCGGAGTGGAACAAGATCATGCATATTTCCCTGCCAATTAAAGGGGGTAATGTCCTCATGGGCAGTGATTCTCCTGAACATATGGGCAAGGTTATCGTAGGTAACCATATGCATATCAGCCTGCATCCCGAAACCAAAGAAGAAGCTGATAAACTGTTCAGCGGGTTATCGGCCGGCGGCAATGTGGTAATGCCAATGGCAGACGCTTTCTGGGGCGCTTACTTTGGAATGTTCGTTGACAAATTTGGCATTAGCTGGATGATCAATGTAGACACCCAACAAAAATAATCAAGCGGATTCATCATAGAACGGTTTATTGAAAACCTGAATTTTATGGAACTTACCATGGTAAAATTTTCATTAAGACACACAGGGAGCCGCCGGCTGGCGGATTGCCATGGTAAGTTCCATCTGGCCAAAACTCAATAATTATTTTCAGATGAAAACAGCCAATGAATTATTGCTGGAATTTGAAGCAGCCACCAACGCATTTATCGAAAAGGTGGCTGCTTTAAGCCAGTCCGGGATCAATAAGATTCCCTTTAACGGCAGTTGGACGGCTGCGCAGGTAGTTGAGCATTTGTGTAAATCGGACCAGGCCATGATACAAACGCTGAATGGCCCGGTGCAGCCAACCAGCCGACCGCCCGATGAAATGGTTGACAACCTGCGGGGAATCTTTTTAGATTTCAGCACCAGACTGCCATCGCCTGAATTTATTATTCCATCCAATGAAACTTTCGATAAGGAAAATCTGATCGGCACCTTTAAAGCAGGCCGCGCAGAAATAGGCAAAGCCATTCAAACGCTCGACCTTACCGAGACGGTTCATATGCCCATCTTCGGCAAACCCACCCGCCTGGAAATTATTGCCTTTGTTATTTTTCATACCATGCGCCATACCAACCAGGTAAAAAACATTACCGAAAAGCTGGTGGCAGTGTAAGAAAACAACCCGGTACAGCATTCCTTTATTTATTTTAGCGGTAGAACAAACCGCCTGATCATGCTGTACAAACGAATGCCAATAGAGAAGGAATCGCCCGAAGAGAAAGGCTACGACACCATTTTGCATAACCTGGCCGAAAGTTCCGTAAGCGACCTTACGTTTAGCGAACTGAACCTGCAGCTGGGTGAACTGAAACTGGAGTACATCCCTCACCGTGGCCATAATGCGCTCAGGCAAATGATAGGGAACGATGCAGGTGGTTTACACAAAGACCGGGTGCTGCTTACCAACGGGGCGGCAGGTGCGTTGTTTATTATAAATACTGCACTGCTTTCGCCGGCAGACCACCTGATCGTAATTCGCCCCAACTATGCCACCAATATTGAAGTGCCGGTAACAATAGGATGTTCCATCAGTTACATCGATCTGCAACTGGAAACTGGCTGGCGTATGAGCATCCCGGCTATTGAAGCGGCTATTACACCGGCAACCCGGCTTATTAGCATCACTACGCCGCATAACCCTACGGGCATGACGATGACGCCGGAAGAATTACAGGCGTTGATCGCTCTTGCCGAAAAAAGCAATATTTACCTGCTGGTTGATGAAACCTACCGCGATACCTGCTTCAAAACACCTTACCCGGTGGTGGCCTCCCTTAGTAAAAAGGTTATCAGCGTTTCATCCCTCTCAAAAGCTTTTGGCCTGCCGGGCCTTAGAATGGGTTGGCTTATAACGCAGGATGAAGAACTGATGGAACAATTCCTCGCCGCCAAGGAAATGATCTATATCAGTAACTCCGCGCTCGATGAAGAAGCCGCCTTTCAGTTTTACCGTCAGAAGGAAAGATTTGCTGCGGCCATCAATCAAAAAGCTATCGAAAACTTTCAACTGCTGGCCGCCTGGCTGCAACGGGAAACCAGCTTAGAGTATGTGCTGCCCCAGGGCGGCGTTGTTTGTTTTCCCCGTTTCAGGGAACCTGAAGGCATTGACATCCCCCGCTTTTACGACACGAGTGCGTCAATTAAAGCGAGTAAGTTGTAATCGGTATTTTTAATATCAGCGGTGGTTCTGCTGCTACCCGTTATCTGTGGGGATTACTTTTATTTCAGTAAATTTGGATAGCACAAAACCTCTATTCAATACATAGCCATATGCGAAAGATCCTGCTGGCCATATTGTTAACCGCACTGTTTTTCACTGCCTGCTCAAAGGATACCCGTGAGGAACCTACCGATAAAGAAACTATCGAATACTTCAATTACAATCTGAAGGCTGATCTGAAATATGACGATCTTGTGAACCTGTTCGGAGAGCCTGATGCCGATATCGGCAGCGGGCTTCATATTTATGTGTATGACCTCAGAGATGGTACAAAGGTGTACATTGGTTATACCGATAAGATCATGTACGCCCGGCATATGAGCAGCAGCCGCCAGATATTGCATAATATAATTTAATATCACTCCAATACCAATACGCCAAAGGCCGATGGAATGTGAAAGTCGGGCCGGGACGAGTTGGGTTTTATCCAACTGATCCAGTGTAAAAGCGCTTTCCCGCCTTTTATGCTTTTACATTCCGCTCTGAAAAGACCGGCCAGCATGCGCTTGTTTTTGAGTAGGCCAAGTTCGGTGAGTGATTTAATACTGATCGCCAGCTCAACAATATACCCGTCTTTCACCGCGCTGGTTTTAATAATATATTGTTTCGCGGGCCATTGCCAGGCGTAATCCATTTTACGGTAAAAAAATGCGCGGTAATCGAGCACCCTGCCTTTCGAATCCATTTCAAGACAATAGTAAGGGGTAAGGGCAGAATCGCGGGCCATAAAGATCTCTACCCGGTCAGATGCGCCTACCTCTATCTTATTGTTGTTCTTCACGAGCGTGATCACGGAATCATCTTTTACCCGGTATAAGCAATACAGCCATTTCCCATCCCACAAGGCCGAAAATGTAGTAGGCGGCGCTTTTTCTTCTTCCCATGGAAAATTAAAATCAGCCAGCACAGCGGCCTTGTTCCAGGCCTTATTATCGCCTTTGCCGTTTAAACGCATCATATTTTCCGGGATCTTTTTAACCGCATAGGTTTGTGCCTTTGCCGGTACAACTGATCCTGCCGATACCATCATACATGCTATAAATACTGCCAGCTTCATTCTATGTAAGTTAAAGAAGAGTAGTTTAATTTAATTGCCTGCTTTGTTTTTCGCTGTTGACAGGCCGTTACCTGTTGAATCATTTCTTATTTTAGCCACTTCTGCCGACGAGATCAGCTTGTTGTCGTTATTGAACCTTTTATTGATCCAGGTGGCAATGGACGCAATGGCATGATCATCCAAAAACCCGCCATGGGCAGGCATAACGCCATTGTACGTTTTCCCGTTTACGACGATCTCGCCCTGCAGTCCGTATAAGATCACTTTTATCAGTTGTTCCTTATTGTTGAGCCAGTCTGACCCGGCCAGCGGCGGATAGCGATTGTTATCGCCTTTGCCGTCGCGCTGGTGGCAACTGGCGCAATAGCTGTTGTATAATATCAGTCCGTTCATTTCACCGCCCATGCCGAGGTTGTCTTTTATTTCATCGGGCGTTTTAATATAGGTGCGCGATTTGCGTTGCTCCATCGCTGTCAGGTCGTTTGCATTGAAAGCCTTCCTGTCGCCTTTGTACATCACGCGCCAGATCTTTCCTTTATTGGATTCTGAAATATACAATGACCCGTCCGGCCCCTGGGCCAGCCCCATGGGGCGGTACAAAGCATCGCTGGTATTGAACACGGTATCAACGCCGGTAAAGCCATCGGCAAAAACTTCCCAGTTACCTGTAGGTTTTCCTTTTTCAAAGGGAACAAAACAAACGATATAACCCGCCTGCGGGTAGGGCGAGCGGTCGGTTGATCCATGAAAAGCGACAAATGCGCCCTGTTTATACCGTTCGGGGAATTGATCGCCGGTATAGAACAGCAGGTCCATCGGCGCCCAGTGGCCGGGAAAACCCATCAGCGGCACATCGAATTTTGCCGCGCGGCCAATTATTTTTCCATCACCGCCATAACCGGGTTGTAATACATTTTTACCCTGCATATGATCGTAATAAGCGTATGGCCAACCGAAATCGGAATGCTCGGTAACTTTTAACAGGGGTTCGGCAGGAAGCACGGCCGCCTGCCAGGCGGTAAATACCCGGGGGTAACGGGTATGAAAATTATCCATTCCGTTCATGGCAACATATAAACTGTTATCCATGGAGTTCCAATCGATGGCCAGTACGCTGCGGATGCCGGTGGCGTATTTATGACCATCTTTTTGGGTTTGCCCTTTTTTGTCGGCACGGAACCGCCAGATGCCGGCGTATTTTTCAAGGTCGGGGGCCGGGTCGAGCCCTTTGCCGCCCGGAATACCGGCGGGGCCGGCCATGTTTATATCCTGTGCGGCATCGGTTGGCGCGCCGAATGGCACATACATATTTCCCTTGTTGTCAAAGGCGAATGGTTTGGCCGTATGCCAGTGTTTGCGCAGGTGCTCGTCATCATCGGTGAGAATGATCTCGGTTTTACTATCAGGCAACAGCTGGCCTTTTTTCAGTTTGTTCCTGAAAATATTTTTAATGGTAGCTGTATACAGGTAGTTATTATGAACGGCTATGCCGGCCGGCAGACCGCCTTCATCTTTATAATCGCCAAAATAGGTTATGATATCGGCCTTGCCGTCGTTGTCGGCGTCACGCAGGCCCACCGTACCCCCGCTGCCATGCATAATGTCGTTGTAAGTTAATTTAACGTAGATGTCACCGTTGGTGTTTACGGTAAGATGCCGGGCCCGGCCAATGCTGTCGGTAACTACTACTGCCTCAAAGCCGCCGGGTAAAAAAAGCCCGCCATTGCCGGGGTCGCCGGCAGGCAGGGGCGGTTGTTTGTTCCGGTTGCAGAAAGCCAGGAACATACATATACAAATCAATTTGCTCATCCGGTAGCGGTATGTAAGCTGTGAGGGCATGGCAGTTGGTTTAATGAATAAAAGATGCCTTATCAGTTCGCATGGGCAACTGACAGGAATATTACAGCAGGTTTCGCGTACTACAGGAGGGCCAGCAAATCAAAATATGATCCTGTTACAAAACGAGGTGGGTTGTTAAGTGTAGTTTGTAATCTAAATTTAGAAAAAAAATTGTCCCCGGCCCCGGGGTACTTTTTATTTTTTACCTTTAAACGGTTGACCCTTAAATAACAGCAGACCCTTAAACAACCGAAACAGGCTATGGGACTCGATTCCGTAGAAATTCTGGTGAATGTGGAAAATGCATTCGGCATCACCATTTCCAACTACGAAGCAGAAAAAATTACCACCGTTGGCGACATTCACAACGTCGTATGGCGCAATGTACAGGGCCGGCAAAGCATGCGCTGCAGATCGCAGCAATTATTTTACAAACTACGCTACCTGCTCATCAATAAATTTCAGGTGCCCGGGGAGGCCATCGGGCCGGATGCTTCGCTCAACCACATCTTTCCCAAAAAGAACAGGCGGTTGAAATACCTCAGGCTGCAAAAGGAACTTCAGTTAAAGGTGCCTGAACTGGTGCTGCCGGCAGTATGGAGCAGGTTTTTATTGGTTACAGGCGTTATCCTCATACCAGGGTTGCTTGCCCTGGCGCTGGTGTTAATTTATGGTTATGGCTATACCCCGTGGTTGTACCTGCTGCCGGGCCTGGGTATAATTTCAACTTTATTCATATCGAACATCCTCGATGCGGTTCGCACTGAATTCAAACCGGATATGGTAAAGGCCTATGCACAAACGGTACTGGCATTTAACTACGGTACCCTTATGACAGATAAAGGCGTTAATCGCGATGAAATGGAAATTATGATCAATAATATCATCGCCGAAACCGTTGGGCTCGATCTGCAGGAGATCGCCCCGGAAAAAAGCCTGACAAACGATCTGGGGATCGATTAACCCGTTAAACAAAAGCGCTGCCCGGTTGGTTATTGTTGTATCAACTTTAAAAATACAACTATGAGTAATGTTGCCTTAACAACCGGAACACCCGTAAACGAACTGTTTATTAAAATGGCGGTTGATGCCTGGGACACCCAATGCACCCGGCTCACAAAATTATTCGATGCGCTTTCCGATGAACAATTGGCCGCAAATACTGCCCCGAACAGAAATACCGGTATTTACCTGCTCGGTCATCTGGTAGCCGTTACAGATGGAATGTTGCCGCTGCTTGGTTTTGGTGAAAAATTATACCCTCAGCTTGAACAGCCATTCGTTACCAGTGCCGATGGTTCAGGCCTTGAATATCCGCCGGTGCAGGAGTTGAGAAAATACTGGAAGGAAATAAACGCAAAACTTTCCGCCCACATAGCAGCCACAACGCCTGCTGAATGGTTTACAAAACATGCCGCGGTATCGGCCGAAGATTTTGCCAGGGAACCGCACCGCAATAAACTGAACGTTCTTATAAACCGCACCAATCACAACAGTTACCACTTAGGCCAGCTTATTTATCTGAAGCCAAAGAAGTAATGCAATTGTTGCACGGATCATCCACAACTCAAACACATGAATAAGAAGATCGATCATATCCTTCATGCCCGTGAGAAGAAGATCACCGATGAAGAAACTGTACGGCAACCCCTGCCGCATATGGATTTTCGGTTTGCCAACCCCTTTATTGTCATACATCATGGCGGACCGGTAACCTACAAACCCGGTCAGCAGGCAAGGATCCATCCGCATCCGCATCGCGGGTTTAGTCCGTATACCTTTATGTTGCAGGGCGAAGGGTTTCACCGCGACAATGCCGGTAATAATGAAGTGATAAAAGCAGGTGGTGTACAGTGGATGTTTGCCGGAAGAGGCATACTGCATAGTGAAGGGCCAACAAAAGAATTATTGCAGCAGGGCGGTGTGCAGGAACTCATTCAGCTTTGGATAAATGCGCCGCGGGCTAACAAAGGCGACAAACCTTTTTACCAGGCCGCTTCCGCCGATGAGTTGCCAAAGGTAATTGACGAAGACGGTGTACAGTTCAGGCTGGCCAGCGGTGATTACAATGGCCAAACCGGGCCAATACAGAATTTCACGCCAGTTATTTCAATGATCGGCGAAATAGGAGCTGGCAGGGAAATTGAATTGAACGCAACCCCCGGTTACTGGACATTGCTATATGTTGCTAAAGGAAAAGTGACAGTAAACGATCAGCCGGTTGAGATGCATCACCTGATAGTGTTTGATAAGGCGGCTGGAGATATCTTTGTATCGGCAACGGAAGATGCGCAACTATTGTTTCTGAGTGCAGAACCGATCGATGAGCCGGTTGCGGCCAAAGACAATTATGTAATGAACACAGCGGAGGAAATTGAACAGGCGATGAGCGATTATAAGAACGGATTGTTTGGAACTTTAAGTTATTAAAATAGTATTTATATGCAACCTAACATTGGTATCAAACCTGAAAATCTAACTGGTGTATCGCACCTTCTTAATGGAATTCTGGCAGATGAATTTTTGCTGTATACCAAAACCCGCAATGCGCATTGGAATGTGGAAGGCCCCGATTTTCATGATAAACATAAGTTTTTCGAAAGCCAGTACGAGCAGCTGGATGAGATCATGGACGAAGTGGCAGAACGCATTCGCATCCTTGGCCATTATGCACCTGCTACCCTGAAAGATTTTCTTAAACTCACACGCCTGACCGAACAAATGCGTGAGAAGAACGATAGCCAGGGTTATATTCGCGAGCTGCTGGCCGATCATGAAACCATTATCATTGCCATGCGCGAGTGTATCGATCGTTTTGCCAATGAGTTCAAAGATGCAGGAACCAGTGATTTCATTACCGGTCTTATGGAAGAACATGAAAAAATGGCCTGGATGTTAAGATCGCATCTGAGTTAGAACCATTATAAAAGTGTATACATACAAATGCCTCCCGGCCAGCCGGGAGGCATTTGTATGTAAGAGATACCTTAGTCATAGTCAGACAGGCGAACCGCAAACACACAACGATTATCTACACCGTATTTCTCCGTTTCATATTCGGTCAGGTTCCATAAATAACTGGTGGCTGTTTCAAGGTACAGGTCTTCTGCGCCATGTGGCCAGCGATAGCGAACACCGGCAGCTGCCCCATCGTTGTATCTCGTTAAGCGGGCAGTAGAACCTTCGTAGCTGCTGTTACCGGTAGTGGCCATAAAGGTTTTGTTACCGGCGCGGTATACGCCCTGGATGCCGTTCACATTGGTATTGTCGTTATCGATAGGCGTAATTACTTCCGGCTGCGGACTGGTTACAATTTGTCCGGCTGCGTTCAGGTGAAAGCCGTATACCTTGGGGACGGTAGTGCTGGATGCCTCGACGTACTGGCCGGTCCACAGCATTTTATCAGAGGCGGTAGCGCCGGTGCCCAGCTCTATGCAGGAGAATGGTTTTGCATTGGTAATCTTGTAATAGCCGGTTTGCGGCAGAATATAAGAGTAGTTGAAAGCTTTCAGGCTGCCGTCGGTTTCCATGCCCAGCCTTGTTTCCGTTGCATCGCCTGCGGCGGAAACGAATTTGGTAAGATCAAATACGCGAATGCCGAGGTTGGTATCGGCTACGTACACCTTGCCTGCATAACAGGCAATACCGCCTGCGTGAATGGTTACCGGTGCATACGACCCCAGTTGTACATACGGGTTGGACGCTTTATACAATTCGCTGTTCGACATATTGGCTTTTTCCTGCACCAGCAGAATGTGCCTGTACGTAATATTGCTCATGCTGGTAATATCCACCAGCGAAACGCGAACGCCTTTGTGTTGATTGTTCACGCCGGCGATGTTACCTGGGCCAACACCATACCAGGTGATCAGCAGGAAATTTCTGCCGCCCCAGGTAAAACCGGTAATGCCCTGCGGGCGCCATTCATTGGTTTGTTGATCGCCGCTGTTCCATTTAAAACCTTTTACCCGGTTAGCGGCGGGAATATTGAACCCGTAAACACTGGTATAACCGCTGCTGGTGCCCACCCGGTTAAGGTTTAACTGGTCGGGCGTTTTATAACCATACGACGACAGGCTGTTCACGAAGCTGCTTTCATCGGTGTAGGTTACCGTTACATTGGTGGCGATGGCATTTTCCGTTGGCAGGCGGGAGCCGGGGTTGGATGTTTGATCGTCTGCAGCCGGCTGTGTTTGTTTCTGGCAGGCATACATTGTGATGGCTGCTATTGCAGCAATACAATAGTTGCGAAGACTCATAGGATTGTTTTTAGGTTAAATTAAAGTTGTTGATTAGTTACAGAATAAGAAATGGAGGGGGTATTGAATGCATTCAAATTTTCCTGTTCATAGTTAGCCAAAATCGGTAACAATAACAAAATAACTACCTGTTATTGCACTGTGATTTTTCCACAAAATGCAGGCACACATTGCGTTTGAGCGGTATATTAAGTGTATATGAAATCTGCAGTTAGAAACGAAGGTGTATATTGAGGTTCGTCGGCAAAAAACCGCAGCCCCGGGCAAAAAATATTCAAAAATAATAGTATGTGAAGATGTGGCGCTCGTAACGTAATTTGAGGCGTGCGAACGGAAATAATTTATACGGGAATATTAATAATTGGAAATAAGGTTATTACCGTTTTCCTAAAAACGAAGGAAACCAGCTGGGCATCCCTGGAAAAGAACGGAAAAATTTCATTTCACGTGATTAACTAAGGGACGGTATAAGACTGGTAAACGGCCGCTTTTTTTATACTTTCATCCTAAAATTATTACGCTTGCAATTAACCGAAGAACAAGTACTTGCCCTGGCGCCTGATGAATCTTCGAAAAAATCAGGAAAAGAATTATCTAATCCCGCCAAATGGGTAAGTAAAGGAATAAATGAACTGGCGCTTTGGGGCGAATGCCAGGGCAGCGGTAGCAAGCCATATCAAACCCGGATAGATGTGGTGAATGTTGCTTTTAAATGCAGTTGTCCAAGCCGCAAGTTCCCATGCAAACACGGTATTGGATTATTGTTGTTATATGCCCGCCGTAAAGATGATTTTACCGTAAATGAAATGCCGGCCTGGGTTGCTGAATGGATCAGTAAACGGGCTGAACGGCAGGAAAAACAGGCGGTGCAAAAAGAAAAACCGGTTGATGAAGCGGCACAGGCCAAACGCCGCCAGGCGCGCGAGCAAAAAGTAAGCGATGGCATAGAGGAAGTTTCGCAATGGATAAAAGATATCATTCGCAATGGCATCATCGGCATACCTGAAAAAGGTGCTGCCTGGTTTGAAGGCATGGCCCGCCGCATGGTAGATGCACAGGCGCCCGGGCTGGCCGGCATGATCAGGAACCTGAGCGAAATAAATTTCTATCGCGATGGCTGGCAGTCGGAGTTTATGGATCAACTGTTACGCCTGTACCTGGTGATCACCGGCTTTAAGAATAATGACAACCTCCCGCATTTATTACAACAGGACATTCGCACCTGGATCGGCTTCACCCAAAACCAGGAAGAATTAAAAGAGCAAACAGGCATTACCGATATCTGGCTCATACTGGGCAAACAGGTTACCGAAGACGATAACTTAACCGTTGAACGCAACTGGTTGTATGGTATCAAAAGCGACCGGTATGCGCTGGTGCTTCAGTTCATCGTACGCGCACAGGGCGCGCAGCTTGCCTTTACACCCGGTTTGTTTGTAGAGGCGGAGCTGGTATTTTATCCATCCGTTGCGCCCCTGCGCGCTATTGTAAAAAAGCAGATCAATACAGACCATGTGCGGCAATACAAAGGCTTTTCAAACTGGCAGCAGGTGGTGGAAGCCGAAACCGCTTTCAGCAGTGCATTGCCTTTCCGCAGCGAACGGCCTTTCATTATTGAACAGGTACGCCCTGTTTTTTATAACCATCAATGGTGGCTGCAGGATAGCAGCAATGCCATGATGAATATTAAAGGCGGGTTTAAGAACATCTGGAAGTTACTGTCATTAAGCGGCGGTGAAGCGCTGAATATGGCTGTAGTTGGGAAAGAAAAAGTGTACGAACCCTTTGGGGTTTGGTATCAGCACGAATACAAAATTTTATAACAGGAAGAGATTCTTTCAAATTGGGGGGTTATGCAAACCTGGGATCAAATTGTTAATACTGCCCTGTTGGGCACCGATAAAAGAGGGCCCGGTGCCAATGAACTACCGGCCGCGCTTGCAGAAGCAGCGGCAATTATTCAACAAAAAGCTACCGATAAAGAAGAACAATTTTTACAAACCGCGGCACTGGCATTTAATTACCGCCAGTGTGGAACCATGCCATTGAAAAAAGAAAATGTTACCATCGAAAAGGCCGCACAGGAGGAAAAACAATACTGCTCGCTGCTGGCTGTGCAAACGCTGACCGATATTCTTGATTCGGAAAGTAATTCGCTGTTGCAGTTCTGGCTACAGCAATGCAGCGATAAAGCGCGTGTTGTAACGCCGGAGTTTGTACCGTTATTGATGAATATTGGCATTCAGCAAAAAAAACTGCAGAACCTGGTAGTTGCCTGCTGTGGCAAACGCGGCGAATGGCTGAGCCGGTTCAACCCCGAATGGAATTTTGCTACCGCATCAACCGATGAAGACCTGTGGCAGACAGGTTCACCCGAACAGCGCAAGATGGTTTTGGAACAGGTACGCAAGGTTGATCCCGAAACCGCGCGCAGCTGGCTGATGCAAACCTGGCCGCAGGAAGATGCCGGTACAAAGATCGAATTCCTGCTGTTGCTGGGCATCAACATCGGAGCGGCGGATATTGCATTCCTCGAAAGCCTGTCGAGAGAGAAAAGTAAAAAAGTAAAAGATATTGCGCTTTGGTTGTTGAAACAGATCCCCGGTTCGCCGGTCGTACTGCAATACCAGCAGTTACTACAACAAAGTGTTGCGAACGGGCAAAAAGGGTTGCGGGTTGAATTACCCGCGTTGGATGAAAACATTTTAAAGTCGGGGATAGAGAAACTAAGCAATACTAAAGATTATACCGACGATGAATTTGTGGCCATGCAGTTGATACAGGCCGTTCCGCCTTCCTTTTGGGAAACGCATTTACAAAGCACACCTGATGTTATTATAAAAACCTGGCAAAAAGATGCCACCGGTAAAAAACTGTTGCCCGCCATTGTGCAGGCTGTGGTTACTTTTAAAGATCTGCGCTGGGCAACGGCGTTTATGCAAAACAGCCATGTGTTTTACATTGATATCATTCCCCTGTTGCCGGTAAAGGAACAGGAGCTCTACAGTATAAAATTTATTGGCCAGTTTGCCGAGAACGTTATCGAGCATGCAATAAAACGGGAAGATACCTGGAGCATTGATCTTACCCGTGCTATTTTCATTCATACCGCCAGAAGTGTTTACCAGTATAACCGCTCGTTCTACAGCCGGTACATTCATTGTATTCCGGTTGGCATTATTCCCGAGCTGGCAAAATGCGCGCCGGGTGAAGAGCACCTGCGATCAACCTGGAACAATACCAGTGAGTACATCACCACGCTGGTTAACCTGAAAAAACAAACCATACAATCCTTTAACGATTAAATAGTAAAACCATTATGTCGTCCTTATTACGTCAACACGCCGAACAGTTATTTGCCCAGGAGCTGGAAGAATTGCAAAAACAGGATACAGGCAAACGTCCGGCCAACTGGAAATTAACGCCACAGGGGGTGGTTACCTACCTTATTGGAGGTAAGCTAAAAAACGGATTTGAAGTAACGCCAAAATATATCGGAAATAAACGGTTGATGGAAATAGCCGTTGCTACGTTAACAACCGACCGCGCTTTATTATTGTATGGATTACCCGGAACCGCAAAAAGCTGGGTAAGCGAACATTTATCGGCGGCTGTAAGCGGCGATTCAACCATGATCGTTCAGGGAACTGCCGGCACCAGCGAGGAATCAATTCGCTACGGCTGGAATTATGCACGCCTGCTGGCCGAAGGCCCTTCAGAAAAAGCGCTGGTTGAAACGCCGGTGATGCGTGCAATGAAGGATGGTAAGATCGTGCGTATTGAAGAGCTTACCCGTATAGGCGCCGATGTACAGGACACGCTCATTACTATTTTGTCGGAAAAAACATTGCCTGTGCCCGAGTTGAATATGGAAGTGCAGGCAGTTAAAGGATTCAATGTAATAGCCACGGCAAACAACCGCGATAAAGGCGTGAACGAATTATCAAGCGCCTTGAAGCGCCGGTTCAATACGGTTATTCTGCCCGTACCCGATTCAATGGAGGAAGAGATCGATATCGTAAAACGCAGGGTGGAAAGTTTTGAAAAGGTAATGGAGTTACCGGCCGAACCGCCTGCGTTGCAGGAGATCCGCCGTATTGTTACCATCTTTCGTGAATTGCGCAGCGGCGTAACCACAGATGGAAAAACCAAGATCAAAACACCCAGCGGAACACTGAGCACGGCCGAAGCGATATCGGTTGTGAACAACGGACTGGCCATGGCTGCTTACTTTGGCGACGGGCAACTAAAAGCGGCCGATCTCGCTGCGGGTATTATCGGTTCCGTGGTAAAAGACCCGGTGCAGGATAAACTGGTTTGGCAGGAATACCTTGAAACGGTGGTGAAGCCAAGAGACGAATGGAAAGATATTTACCGTGCCTGCAGAGATCTGATGTAAGCGGAGTTGAATTTTTTTTGAGGGCTCGAATATAGCGAGTCCTATTCACCATTGACCATTCACCATGATTCACATTTTAGGCATACGGCACCATGGTCCCGGTTCGGCAAAGAATGTAAAGGAGTTCCTCGAAAAGGTACAACCCGATATCGTATTGGTAGAAGGACCGCCCGAGGCAGATCCTTTGCTGCAGTGGGTGAACCATGCCGAACTGAAACCACCGGTGGCCATACTGGTGTATCAGCCAGACGATCCGCAGCATTCCTCCTTTTATCCTTTTGCAGAATTCTCGCCCGAATGGCAGGCCATAGCCTATGCCCGCAGGAACAATATCCACGTGCGGTTCATGGACCTTCCCATGAGCCATCATATGGCGCTGGAAAAAGAAATTTTTGACCATTTAAAGCGGGACGAGGAAAATAAAAAGGAAGGCGAACAGTCCGGTGATGCAGCCCCTTCGGTAAATAATTATGCATTCCAGAATAATGAAGTAGCGCCGCCGCCTGCGGTAAGGAAGGATCCTATTTCCTGGCTGGCGGAAGCGGCCGGGTACGATGATGGCGAGAAATGGTGGGAGCATATGTTCGAGCATCGCCACGGCAATGAGCAGGTGTTCGATGCCGTAACGGAGGCCATGCAGGTATTGCGTGAGGAATTGGCGCAAAAAGAAAGCCGTACCGAACAAATGCGTGAGGCCTGGATGCGTAAGACCATCAGGCAGGCGGAGAAAGAAATGTTTCAGACCATAGCCGTGATCTGCGGCGCCTGGCATGCACCTGCATTGGTGAATATGCCCAAACCAAAAGACGATAATGAGCTGCTGAAGGGTTTACCAAAGGTAAAAGTGGAATGCACCTGGATCCCCTGGACCTTCAGCCGCCTGAGTTACTATAGCGGTTATGGCGCCGGTATAGAATCGCCCGGCTGGTACGATCATCTCTGGCATTATCCCAAGGACGACGGTACCCGCTGGATGGCGAAGGTGGCCAAACTGTTCAGGACAAAACAAATGGATACTTCGGTGGCGCATGTAATAGAGGCGGTTCGCCTTGCCGAATCGCTGGCCAGTATGCGCAACTTAACCAAGGCGGGGCTGGAAGAACTGAACGAAGCAACGAAGACCGTGCTCTGCAATGGTGAAGAAGTTCTAATGCAGCTCATTCGCGAGGAGCTTATAGTTAGCAACAGAATTGGCGATGTGCCTACGGAAATTCCCAAGCCACCGTTACAACTCGATATTGAAAGAACGCAAAAAAAATTGCGCCTGCCTGCAACGGCAGACTATAAAGATTACACGCTCGACCTGCGCAAGGAGAATGATCTCGAACGCAGTATTTTCCTGCACCGGTTACAATTGCTCGAAATAAAATGGGGCGAACGGCAGGATGTATCGGGAAAAGGTACATTTAAAGAGTTGTGGCGTTTGCAGTGGGACCCGGAGATCTCCATCAACATTATTGAAAAAGGCAACCGGGGAAATACGGTAGCTGAAGCGGCTGAGAAATTCGTAATACAGAAAGCAAAGGAAGCAGATGCATTAAGCATAGTGAGCGCCCTGCTTGAGAACACCATTCCCGCCGAACTGCACCAGGCCGTGGAAGTATGTATACAATGTATCAATAACCTGGCCGCCGCCAGCGGCGATGTTATTCAGTTAATGGAAGTGGTGCCCGGCCTGGTTCAGGTTACGCGGTATGGCAGCGTGCGAAAGACCGATGCCGACCTTGTGCTGGGCATTGTAAATAGCATGCTCACCCGTATTTGTGTGAGCCTGCCAACGACCTGTACGGCGGTAAGCGATGAAGCCGCGCAAAAACTGCTAGGGCTTTTCTTTAAACTGAACGATGCGGTAAATGTGCTGCAACAGGCAGCCATCACCGCGTTATGGCAGCAAACCCTGCAGTCGATAGCTGCTTCAGGTAATGCTTCGCCCCCGATTGCGGGTTATGCAACGCGCCTGCTGGCCGATTATAAATTACTGGAAGGGGATGAACTGGTACGCGTATTTCATTTTGCCATGAGCCCCGGTACGCCGCCCGATAAGGCAGCTTCCTGGCTGGAAGGGTTTCTGAAGGGGAGCGGAACCATTCTCCTTATAGATAACGATCTGTGGAGCCTCGTCAATAACTGGGTTGATACACTCGGTGAAGAAACCTTCACCAGGGTACTGCCTTTATTGCGCAGGACCTTTGCCGGGTTTTCTTCACCCGAGAGAAAAAAGATCGGCGAAAAAGTGAAAGCAGGCGGCAGCGGTGCTGTTGTAAAACAGAGAGCGGAAAATGCCATCGATGAAGAGCGGGCCAAACAGGGCATTCCGGTTATAATGCAATTGTTAGGCATAAAAAATTAAACAATGATCAACGACGAACGACATCTTCGCAAATGGCGCCTGATCCTCGGCGGTCAGCAAAACGACGGCACCGGTGCATCGTTGAGCGAGCGCGAATTGCAAATGGATAAAACCCTCGAGGCGTTATATGATAGTAACCGCCAGGGCGGGCTGGGGCCTTCATCACCCAACGTGGCGCGCTGGCTGGGTGATATTCGAACTTTCTTCCCTTCTTCCATTGTACAGGTAATGCAGCAGGATGCATTGAGCCGGCTGAACCTTACCCAGATGTTGTTTGAAAAGGAAATGCTCGAGAATGTAGAACCCGATATTCACCTGGTAGCAACCCTGATGACGCTAAGCAAGGTGATCCCCGATAAAACAAAAGATACCGCCCGTTTGGTGGTGCGTAAGGTGGTAGATGAATTAATACGCAAGCTGGCGCAGCCAACGCAACAGGCCATCATTGGCAGTTTGAACAGAAGTGCGCGCAACCGGCGGCCAAGGCACAATGAAATAAACTGGCATGCTACCATTCAGAAAAACCTGAGACACTATCAACCTGAATATAAAACGGTGATCCCTGAAACGAAGATCGGTTATGGCCGTAAGCGTACATCGTTAAAAGATGTAGTGCTTTGTATCGATCAAAGCGGATCGATGGGTACGTCTGTCGTTTACTCCGGTATTTTCGGTTCGGTGATGGCTTCTATTCCCGCCATCAAAACCAAAATGGTAGTGTTCGATACCGCCGTTTCAGATCTTACCGAAGAACTGACCGACCCCGTGGAATTATTGTTTGGCGTGCAATTGGGTGGTGGTACCGATATCAATCTGGCGCTTACCTATTGCAAACAAATTATCACAAAACCGAACGATACCGTACTGGTATTGATCACCGACCTGTACGAAGGCGGCGATGTAGATAAAATGCGTAAACGCGCCGTTGAACTGGTGGCTGCCGGTGTGCAGGTAGTGGTGCTGCTGGCGTTGAACGATGAAGGCGCGCCCTTTTATGATCATAACAACGCACAATTCTTATCGAACCTTGGCATACCGGTATTCGCCTGTACACCCGATAAATTCCCCGATCTGATGGCCGCTGCGCTTAGCAAACAGGACATTGGCCTGTGGGCAGCAAAAGAAGATCTGGTTTTGAAAAAGTAACCTTGTTAAATAGCTAATCAGAATAATCACCTCCTTATGGCATTCACTATTGAACAATTGCAGCCTTTTAAAGAAAAAATTCAATCTACATACCCCAGTACTAACTTTCAAAGGGATATTGATTCTGTAATTGCATATTTAACCGGTGACGCAAACGCATTGTCCGGCATTTCTCATAACTGGGATAACTCCCGCTTTACTTACCTGACCATATTACTCAAATTGCCGCACGAATGGGACCAGAACGACCAATTGGTATTGGATGTAGTGACCTTGCCTAACATCTGGCATTATGCAAATCGAGGGTTTACCAACCTGACCGCAAGGCAGGTGGAAGCGTCAGGCACAGAGGAGGACTGGAACATCTTAATAGCCTTTTTGGAAAAACACATTCCATTGATAGACGTTTTTCAGTGGCTTTTAAGTGCCGCCAGGGATCTGTACAACTTGGAAAAGATGACAACTAAAAATACTCATCTATCGAAGTGGCTGAAAGAATACCTGAAAGCCGCAGATAGAAATACGTTGGTAGCGCTTGTAAAGCAAAATAGCCGGGAGGCGTTTAATCCTAATTTTCTGGGGCTGCTCATGGAGTGTATACCTGGTGGAGCAGATTCCTATTTGCAGTTAAATCTGTTAAACGGACAACTGTTCAACACTGCTGTAATATATCCCGCACTATATTATAATTCAGAAAAGTACCTCGCTTATATTATTGAAAAATTAACGGAGCAAAGTCTTAATAAGACTCGTGGGTATATAGAAAACCGTTTCTTTGTATTAGTGCTATTAAAAAGCAAGCATCCGGAGGCCGTAAAAGACTTGTTGACGCAGGTTGCAAATGATTACCTGGCTTTATATATTTCAATGGACAACAAAGGCTGGGAGCAACAGATTAAAGATGGAAAGACCACTTATGTGATAAGCGGACTTGCTTCCAGAATCTTACTGGAAACTGATCGCACAGGCACAAAGGAAAAGTTGTGGGATATTATACAACAGACCAATTTTTTACATTTTACTGTTCTTCGCCTTTTATATGAAATGTTCAACGAAGAGGCGCTTCCTTTTCTGTTAAAGGCCTTACATGCTGATGTGTCGATAAGTGGCGTGCACTATCATAAGCTGTTGCTTGATCTGTTGATGAAATATAATAAGGAAAAATACAATGACGCATTGTGGGAACTGGTACACCATAAATCAAAACAGATACGGCAACTGGTATTGCCGTATCTGTTAGAAGATGAAATTGCTATCATAAAATGTGCTGCTTTGTTAATGCATAAAAGCGCCGATACCCGGCAAACCGCCGCGCAGATCTTAGGTATGATAGGTACGCCTGAAGCGAAGACCGTTCTGCAAAAAGCAATTGCCGGTGAAAAGAATGACGATGCGCGCGATATAATGCTGCAGGCGGTGGCCGAAGGCATCTATGATGAAGTAAATGACGGAATGGTAGCGCAACTGGTAGAGGATGCGCGCAACCGGGGTAAACTTGCCAAACCATTGGAAGAATGGCTCGCAGAAGCGGAATTGCCTGCTTTATATTATGCCAATGGAAAACAGGTAAGCCACGATGAGGTCCGCTTTTTATTATACCGCATGAACCGCGTGAAGACCATGCGTTCCGACCCGGAGGCGAGGGTGATCATTGACAGGCTCGATAAAGAAAAGGCTGCGGAATTTGCATTGCATCTGATAACGCTGTTCATCGATAAAAACACTAAACCCGAACATAAATACCTGCTGGCATTATCGGCCCTGTTGGGTAATGAAGCGGTGGCTGATAAAATTCGCATTACCATCGATAAATGGATTGACGATAGCCGCTTTAAAATGGCGGAGCACGGGGTTGGCGCGCTGGCCCTGCAGGGAAGCAACAAAGCATTGCGCTGGGTTGAGTTGTACAGCCGTAAATACAAAACAAAAAAGGCCAATGTTGGCGCTGCGGCATTGGCGGCGCTGGAAGTTGCCGCCGAAGAACTGAACATTACGGTGTATGAGCTCGGTGATAGAATAGTACCCGATTTTGGTTTTGAAGGATTGTTCAGGGAGTTTACCATCGATGGCGAAAATTACCGGGCATTTATTGACAGCAATTTTAAAATAGCATTCTTTAACGACGATAATAAAAAGCTGAAAGCCATTCCCGCCAATGCTGATAGCGACCTAAAGGATGAATTTAAAGCTATAGCCAAAGAAGTACGGGATATTGTAAAATCGCAGTCATCGCGGCTGGAGCATTACCTGGTGGTACAGCGCCGCTGGAATAAGGAGCAATGGGAGCAGTTCTTTTTAACCAACCCGGTTATGTTTATATATGCCACCAAACTGGTTTGGGGTATTTATGATAATAATGTGCTAAAGCAGTGTTTTTATTGCCAGGAAGACACAACGCTGGTGGATGTGGAAGACAATGAGATCTCAATAGAAGCGGTAGCCCAAATAGGTATTGTACATCCGCTGCAACTCCCCGAAAGCGAATTGAAACAATGGCAGCGTAAGTTTTTTGATCTTTCGATAGAACCGGTTTTCCCCCAGCTCGACCGGAAAATTTATCCGCTGGCGCCGGAAGATAAACAGGTGACCATAGTGCAAACTTTTAATGGCACTAAAACAGAATCCGGTTCTATAAAAACTACCCTTGAAAGATATGGCTGGCGCAAAGGGCCTGCCGGCGATGGCGGCTCTATAGATACTTTCTTTAAGGATGATCATGCAGGTAATCTAATGGCGGTGCTGGAAGTGGAAGGTGTATCCGTTTCGGGTTTTGATGCAGACTATGACCCTAAACTGGGCATGCTCTATTTCAGGAACAGGCCAAAGGAACGGAAAGCCTGGATAACACACCCAAAAGATGATAAAGATCCGGCCCTGATACCCCTCGGCAATTTGCCTGAAGTGTTTTATTCCGAAGTAATGACGGGCGTTAAAGCCATCAAAGTGCATTCTGTAAAGGATGAGGTTGCGTAATAAAGGCGGGTCTATAGTATACGTATAACATCTTCTTTTAAAATCATTGTGGCTATCATCAATTGCATGATAGCCATTTTTGTTTTCATGATAGCCATCTTTAAGATCATTACAGGCATTTGGATTTTCATTATGGTCATAATGATTTTCATTTTTTTGTCACTTTTATACCTCTTTCGGCATAAAAAAAAGGGCCCCGATGCATCGAGGCCCGTTTAAGCGCAAATATGAGTTTAATTACATCAATACAACCGGCAATTATCTTTGCGAATAGTTTCTGAAGTACCCGCACTCCCTGATCGCTTCCTGGTAAAATTTCGTGGTCTTATATTGTTTCAATGACTTGAAACCGTCCCACGCCAGGTAGTCGGCCAGGTTGGCGTTGTCGCCATACCGATACTCTTTTTTGTTGTAAATGTTCATGTTGTAATACTTATTCCGCTCGCATTTGGCCAGCATAAAATAACATTTTGCTTTCTGCTCATCGGTTTTGGCGGCGTTTAAAGCCAGCGTATAATATTTAGTGGCCAGGCTCATATCTATCAATAATGACCTGAATTCCTGGTCGATGGCGAATGGAAAATAATGATAAGAACCAACGATCTGGTTCTCGTAAAAAGCGCGTGCATTGCCATAATGCG
The DNA here is from genome assembly GCA_966211305.1 of uncultured Niastella sp. GTDB lineage: Bacteria > Bacteroidota > Bacteroidia > Chitinophagales > Chitinophagaceae > Niastella. Next base: position 32,457 of record CBIHPC010000020.1, on the reverse strand, counting down.
TCATATTGTAAAACGCATTGGCCACCAGCATGGCATTGGTATAAACCTCAGCTCCGCCGGCTTTTATTTTATCTTCCATCACTTTCATTTTTTTAAGCAATGAAAGTTTGGTGTATTTAATTTTTTGCGCGGCTTCATGATCGCAGTCGTGGCAATCCTGTAATCGGCCGTTAAAGGGATTGCCGGGAAGGGTGGCATTGGTTGCCGGCAGGGTTTCCATTTTGGCGATGGCCTCATCCAGTTTATCGTGCAGCGCCAGATCGATGGCCTGGTACGCTACCAGGTTGTTGTTAGTAAGCGGGTACAGTTTAGCGTACAGCGCTTCATATGGCGTTTTGTTGCTTTTAGCGAGGAAGGTCTTCATTGCCTCTATATTATTATTGTCAACATAAAAGCTTTGGTAATTACTGAAGCAAACCGCCTTTATGTATTCTTTCTGGGTTTTATACCGGTTGCTCAGGGTTTGCCGTACCCAGTTTAATGCCGACTGGTGTCTGAATGCACCGTCTTCGAGTTTTATACCGGTTAACCATTCCAGTTCGGGTAAAATGGCCTTTTCGAATTTGCTGTCGGCTTTTGTTGTGCTGGCAATGGTATTTATTAGTTTAAGCAATCTCAGTTGCGATTGCGCCAGTTCTTCTTTGGGTAATTTTTTTTCTGCCTGTGCATAAGCTGCTGCTGCTTTTTCCGTATTGCCTTTCAGCATATTTAAATAACCAAGGGCGGTATGCCATTTCCAGGGCTGGCTGGTGTTGCCGGCCTGTGCAACGCGGGTTACCAGGGCGAACAGGTTGCTGTTAACGGTATCTTTCTTTATTGCCAGAATACTACTTTGTATGCCCTCATTATAGTCATTGAAATTTTGTTCTGTTTTGTTAATGGCGCGGGTTAACAGCAGATCGAGTTTTTCACTGCGCGGGTTCAGCGCATATATTTGCTGCATGGCGCGCACTTCGTCGGCGTAATAGATGCCCAGCATTTGCCAGAGCGTTGCTTTTTCATCATTATTCGCGGCCAGGGCAAGAGTGGCGTTCCAATCGGCCTGCTCCTGCGGGTGAAAACTGTAATGGGCAACCGTGCGTAAAGCATTGCAGCCATCGAACACCCGGCTGTAATAATAATTGGCCTTGCTGAAGTTCTTTAATTTATAATACACACCGGCGGCATAGGCCATGGTGCGGTAATACATTTCGTTTTTAGGGAACGTTTTTTCATTGATTTCGAAGAAATCGATCGCTTTTTGGGTGGGCTCATTAAAGAAATAGGAACGCTCCAGCTGGAACCAGTACCGTTGTTTCAGGAACGCATCTTTTATTTTGGTGAATTCCTTTAATAGTTTGCTGTTCAGCGGGGCTGCGTTAAAGCTGGTATTTTTTTTCTTTGAATCGTATTCCCAGGCATACTCGAAATTATTTACCGCAAATGCCTCGCTTTTTTTCGCCAACGATAAGTAAGAAAGAAAGGAAGTTGTTTTGCTGTTCAGTTTTTTAAACAACTGGAACGATTGCATGCCCGATGGGAGTGTTTTCGTTTTGCCGTTGGCAAAATCGGCTGCGCTGTCGATAGCTGTTTCTGTAGCGGTTTGCAACAGGTACCCGAGTTCAGTGCGGGGTGTGCCGCTGCCTAAGTAAGTTGACCAGTCGCTGATATTTACGTCATTAAAGCGTTTGTCGTGTTTAGTGTCGTACGCGATATCATAATAGAGCGACATGCCTGAATAAAAGAAGGGCTTGTAACTGTCGTCGCTCACAAAGGCTTCGGGCGTAAAGCTCGAAGTGCCGTATTCCGGTCCCCAGTCGCCTGCACAGGCTAAAATTATTCCGGTGCCTACGGTAAAGGAACTAATTAAGGTTGTCAAGTGCTTTTTCGAAAATAGCTGTTTCATATTGAACGAGGTTAGTGCTATCAAGATCGTAGAAGATCAGTTTGCCAATGCGGTGATTGGAATGTTTATTTATTTGGTTAGTTATGTCTATGAGATCGCTGGCCGGTACCTGCTCTTTTTTTATCTGGTCATTTTTTTTGAAATAGTACCCTGCTTTAAAACAGGCATGTTTTACCTGGTACCTGTTGCTGCTTACTTTTATGAAATTTGAATCATTTGCAAACTGCGGGAAATTAATTTTATTCAGCAGTTGCACCACTTTTCCCTCGCGAATGGTAAGTGCCCACGAAAAAACCGGTAGCGCTACATCGAGGGGTAAGGGATATGATTTTATGTACGCGTTGTATTTATCGGCAATCGATTTTTCGTAAATGGAATTGTTGTTGTCGCCGGTAATGGCGCCCATGTTGTAATACATCAATACGCCGTAATCGACCGGGGGCACACCGGTTATGTCTTTGTATTTCACCTGGTGCAGGCGGATAGTGGAAGAAATAAGTTGTTCGCCGAGGGTGCGGTATTGTTTTATGAATTGAAAGAAATGGACGCGTGTGCGTTCCGTCCAGTCGCAGTCGAACTGTATCTGGTGGGTACTGATGCCCTGTGACCTGTTTATTTGCGCAACAAGCGCAAATACATTTCTTGCAAGGGTTGGAATATCGGCAGCTGTCAGGCGCTCGAATGTCCGGTTCCTTATAAATATCACGGGGATAATCCTGTAGTGCCTGATGGAAGTATCTGGTTGTAATGGAGAAACGGGAACCGGTTGCTGGTCACCGGGTTTGAAGTCAACATCAAAATAGCGAACGTACAGGGTTTTTACCTCATGTTGCTGTAATACGTTTCTTTCATAATTATTCAGTGAAAACTGTGTTTTCCAGTAATAGAACGACAATGGTTTCCTTTGATGCCGGCATGCGGCAGTCAATACCAATAAGAATAAAAGGGACCACCAATATTTTTTCATAATAATCGGCATGGCGTGTTGCACTTTCCCGGCGATGCTGCCGAAAGTGTGGCGCGCCTGTTATTTGCAGACCGAAGATAAGCGTGTTATGCTTTTACACCAATCAAAAACATAGTGGTTACTGGGTAATCTAGCGGTTCCGCAACGCCGTTCTTTGTCGTAAACAATTCTGCTTTGCCTTTCCAGCGGTTATTTACGATCCATTCATTGGTAAATGCTTTTGAAGAAGGGTGAATGGTAAAACCGGCTGTTTGCAGGTGCGTTTTCCATTCCGAAAAATCCCAAAAGCAGAAAGTTTCGTGCATTTCACTTTGCCAGTTGTCGGTATAATCTTTCCGGCTCAGAAATTCCATGGCATCGTGCAAACTGGTAATAATGTAATTCTTTTTGTTGATGGTGGTAGTTGTATACTTCAGCACATAACCTTCTTTATGCCTGAAATCACGGGCAAAGCGCAGAAAGCGGGCATAGGTCGACAGGCCGGAAAGATATGCAGCAAATTCCTGCTTGTCGTCGTACACTTTAAAAGGATCGGTATTGTCGCCATCCGAATCGTTTAACCACAGGTGAATGATCCGGTCTTTATTGTCGGGACCAACCACATCGCGGTTGACCCAAACGCCGCCGGGCGCCAGTTCATCATACCGGTTTTGAATAAACTGCAATAGGTCGTTGCGGCTGCCATACGATTCAATTTCATGCGTAAGCGAAGAGGTGTGAATGGTGTTCATGGAGTTGGGCTCAAAAACCAGTCCGGTTACCGCATTCTTTTGCGAGAAGAAAACAAAGGGGTTGGCAAACTCGCCGTTCTCTTTTCGCTGCTGGCACAATACATACAAATAACGAGATACCTCTATGCCATAAAAATCGGATTCCCGCAGGCGTTCATCTTTACAGGCCAGCTTTATCCACGAGCCTACTGCGCAGCCTATATCACCAATACGGCCGGGTTGTATGAACTGCGCCGTATCGTGGTATTTCATTTCGGCAATATCATCCATTTGCCGAACATACACATTGTAATCGCGGGTTTCGGTAAGGTCGCCATCGCTGCTGATCATGGCATCCCTGAACAGCATTTGTACTTTTTCGCCTCTTTTATATTTCTGCCATACCTTGAATGCGGCAGGGTGCATATGCGTTTGTACGAAAGGGTCGGTTTGCCATTGCCCGCTTTTGGCAATTTGCTCAACCACATCCCAGGGCATGGGCGTATGGTGCTGCCAGGTGGCTATATCTTTCAGTTCTGCCGGCAGGATGGTAAAGCCTAGATCGTGATACATATTCAGTACGGGGGTAGAACAGATCACAACGGTATTTTCGGGTGTGCAGTGGAAAAGCCCTTCGCTGTCGTGCTGAATGCGTTTAAGCGTGTATTCGGCAAAATTCGGCACCTGTCCAACATCGTCGATGCCATACATATACGTTGGTGCGGAAAGCGCATTGCCAAAAGCCTCGATAGTGATAGCGCGCAGGTAAAATGGCAGGGGATTCCGGCGGGTATTGGAATGGTTGGCCGATGTTACGGCAAACAATACCGCTTCAATTTTTTTTGTTATGCCAGTGGTTTTCCCAAATACATCGGGCTCGTTTTGAAGGCCATTTAGTAATAGGCGCTGAATATATTCAAACTGAAATTGTGTAAGCAACTGGTGGCGGCCGGGAATCAACAGGTACATGGAACTGATTTGCGTTAAAGATACAGGTTGAAGGGGATAGGTTGGTACTACGGCTGAAAGTTTTATATTGCAGGCCATGTCAGTATCCGGTTCAGAAATAAAAGTAGCAGTAGATGCCATCGTTTTCGGGTATTCCAAGAATGAAGGTGTATCCATTTTGCTTATTCAACGGAAATATCCGCCGTTCAAGAATGCGTGGGCTATCCCAGGCGGTTTTGTGCTGGCCGATGAATCGCTGGAAGAAGCAGTGCGCAGGGAATTGAGGGAAGAAACGGGCATCGAGGTGAACTACCTCGAACAACTGTATACTTTCGGCGATCCCGATCGCGACCCGCGTAAACGTGTGATCTCCATTGCCTATTTTGTGCTGGTTAAAAGCGCCCGGTTCCAGCAGTTAAAGGCAAGCACCGATGCGGAGAATGCGCAATGGTTCAATTTCAAACAACTGCCGTCACTGGCATTCGATCATAAAAAAATTCTTAACATGGCCATAGAGCGGGTACGCACCAAGATCCGCTACCAGCCTATCGGTTTCGAGCTGCTCGATCGTAAATTCCCCTTCGCCGATCTGGAAAAACTCTATATAACCTTACTTGACCGCGAAATAGACCGGCGCAACTTCTACAAAAAAGTGATGGCCCTCGGCATTCTTGATGAAACCGACGAATACGCCAAAAGCGAAGGCAAGGGGCGCCCCAGCAAAATGTACCAGTTCAATAAAAAACGCTACCAGGAACTATTGAAGGAAGGGATCAATTTTGAAATATAGGCGGTTAGTTGACGAGTTAACAGGTTTACTAGTTGACAAGGTTGGCCAGATAATTATTAATGGGTTACAGGTTTGCGGATCAGCGGTTTAGCAGGTGGCGCGTTAACGAGTTGATAAGTTAACAGGTTGACAAGGCGGCGAGTTAATCATTTGGCAGGTTAACAGGGTTACGGATAAACAGTTATCAGGTCCGCAGATCAGCAGGGTAACAAGTTTTTTAATCTAAGTCCTTCGTTATCAATTCTTCCTTTTTATTTCTGATTCTCCGGTTAATGGCCGTTTATTTCCTGGCTTCCCGGAATTGAACATTTATTTTGCGTAATATTCACGCAAAATTTGGATATTCCGGAACTCCATTCTATATTTGCGTATAAATAACGCAAAATGAAAGCAACTGGTGTTATTATCGCAAGATTTCAGACCCCGTACCTGCACGAAGGGCATAGGTATTTGTTAGATGAAATTCGTTCCAAACACAATAAAGTAGTGGTGATATTGGGTATTTCGCCGGTAAAAGGCAGCCGCCGCAACCCGTTCGATTTTTATACCCGGGAGCGTTTGTTAAAGCAATATGCACCCGACCTGATGGTATTGCCGTTGAGCGATCACCCTTCAGATGAAACGTGGAGCAAAAACCTGGATACGTTATTACAAAATACATTTCCACAGGAGTCGTTTATCTTATACGGCAGCCGCGATTGTTTTATTCCCTATTACAGCGGGCATTTACAGGTTGTTGCCCTGCCGGAATATGGAGAACATTCCGCCACCGCCATCAGGAACGACAATAGCGACAGGGTGCTCGATTCAACCGATTTCAGAATGGGCATCAACTATGCTTATCAGAACACCTATTCAAAAGTGTATCCCACAGTTGATATCGCGGTGTTGAAAGATGGTGACAGGCAGGTATTGCTGGGTAAAAAAAGCAATTCGCCCAAATGGCGTTTCCCCGGTGGTTTTGCCGATCCAACCGATGATACGTATGAAACGGCAGCCCGCCGCGAGTTGCAGGAAGAATGCGGTGATATGGAGGTAAATACCATGCAATATGTGGGGTCTGCCAAAATAGATGACTGGCGTTATCGTTCTGAGGATGATAAGATACTTACTTTGTTGTTCAAAACCCAATGGGTGTTTGGGCAGGCAAAGGCAAATGACGATCTGAAAGAGCTGGCCTGGTTCCCGGTAAAAGAACTCAGTAACATGATGCAACAGGGGACGATCGTAAAAGAGCACCATGTTTTGGTAAACCTGTTATTGAATAACCTGAACGCATAATTTCACAGAACCCGTAACAACCCTTACTTCACAATTAAACATTACATCATATGAAAACGCAGGAGAACTTTGTATTATTGGCCGACGCATATAAATATTCACACCATAAGTTATACTATCCCGGTACTACAAAGATCTATTCGTATCTCGAAAGCCGGGGTGGACAATTTGATGAAACCGTTTTCTTTGGATTGCAATATTTCATGAAACACTATCTGGAAGGCGTTGTGATCACAAAGGAGAAGATCGATGAAGCGGAAGCCTTTTTAACACAGGTGTTCGGCCGTAATGATGTGTTCGACCGCAGTAAGTTCGATTATATAGTTGAAAAATACAATGGCCGTTTACCGGTTCGCATAAAAGCGGTGCCGGAAGGAACTGTTGTACCGGTAAACAATGTGATGATGACCATCGAGAATACCGATCCTGAATGTTTCTGGTTATCGAACTTCCTTGAAACCCTGTTGATGCAGGTATGGTATCCCTGTACGGTAGCAACGGTATCACGCGAAGTGAGAAAGATAGTGGAAGAGTATTTTGAAGAAACGGCCGCAGATGCTTCAAAACCTGCTATAGATTTCGTGCTGAATGATTTTGGTTTCCGCGGGGTAAGCTCGGTGGAAAGCGCTGGTTTGGGTGGTGCGGCTCATCTCATCAACTTTTTGGGAAGCGATACCCTTATGGGCAGTGTGATGATCAAACGGTATTACGAAACGCAGAAAGTATATGGTTTATCAGTACCTGCTACGGAACACTCGGTATGTACGCTGTTGGGTGAAGAAGGCGAGCTGGATGTATTCAAACACATTTTGAAAACTTTCCCTACCGGTATCGTAGCCTGTGTGTCCGACTCATTCGACATTTTCAGGGCATGTAGCGAGTACTGGGGAACGGAGTTGAAAGACCTGGTGTTAGGCAGGGATGGGGTACTGGTTATTCGTCCCGATAGCGGCGACCCTGTATTTACGCTGTTGAGAGTGTTTGATATCTTATTGACCAAATTCGGTTATACTATCAATGAAAAAGGGTATAAGGTATTGCCGCCGCAGGTGAGGGTGTTACAGGGTGATGGCGTAAACGTGCAGGCTATCCGCAGTATATATGGGGCTTTGAAAGTAAATGGCATCAGTGCCGAGAACCTGGTATTGGGAATGGGTGGGGCTTTGTTACAAAAGGTAGACCGCGATACGCAGAAGTTTGCTTTCAAATGCTCTTATGCCGAAGTGAATGGCAAACCGGTAGATGTGCAGAAACATCCGGTAGAGGTTGACTCACATGGTAAACTGGTACAGTCGTTTAAAAAATCAAAAGCAGGACAATTAAAATTAATACGCACCGATGCCGGTTATCAAACGGTAAGAAAAGAAACTTCACCCGGTTTTGAAGACCAGATGATAACGGTGTTTGAAAACGGGGCGATCATCAACACGGCAGGTTTTGAAGAAATAAGAGAGCGCGCCGTTGTGGTGAGAGAACCGCAGGAGGTGTAAAAGACGTTCAAATTAAGACGTATGAAACAGAGTAGAAGAATAGAAATAGCAAAAGACACATTGGAGATCCTGGAGAAAGGATTTTATACAAATAATAAAGGAGGAAAAGTAGATCTAAGCTTTGTTCAAAAGAATGCGGTAGCTAATACCCGGCTGTATAAACCGAATGAGCTGGATGAAATGAGGGCTGAAAATAAGTATGCAAATAACTTTGAAATTCGTTTTGAAGTTACAAATGAGACAACACTCGATGCCGTGCGCCGGCTGGCGAAGGAAGGAGAAGAGAATGTGATGTGTTTGAACTTTGCTTCGGCAAAAAATCCCGGCGGCGGTTTCCTCGGTGGTGCATTGGCGCAGGAAGAGTGTATAGCAAGGGCCACTGGTTTGTATCCCTGTTTGTTGCAGGCAAATGAATACTACGAATACCACAGGAAGCTGAATACCTGTTTGTATAGTGATCACATGATCTATTCACCGCAGGTGCCTATTCTTAAAACGGAAGGCGGTGAGTTGCTGGATGAAGTAGTATGCACAAACATTATAACATCCCCGGCGGTTAATGCAGGTGCGGTGCGAAAGAATGAACCGGGCAATGTCGATAAGATCATTCCTGTAATGAGGAAGCGGATTGAAAAACTGTTGGCTCTTTGTCTGCATTATGAGCATACTGCGCTGGTGCTGGGCGCCTGGGGCTGCGGTGTTTTTCGAAACAATCCCGAAGAAATAGCGGAACTGTTTAAAGAAGCATTCACCGGCAACTTTGCCAACCAGTTCAAAAGGGTTGTGTTTGCGGTGAAGACCGATAAAGAGGAGATCATACAACCTTTCAGGAAGAGATTTTAACAGAGGGAATAAGATTGGATAACAACTGAACTGCCAAACAGGAAAATTCCTGTTACAGTGTATGACCTTTAAGTTTAATTAAAATGAAATACTCAAAAGACTGGCTAAAACAACAGATAGAAAAGGGCGTAACGGTTGATTATTTATTCTTTTGGGGACATAAACAGAGAAACCCCAATGAGGTTGATAGGTCCTGTTTCAGTCAGTGGTTTCCTTCAACGTTTGTGGTAGAAGATATTGAATATCCTACAGCTGAGCATTGGATGATGATCCACAAAGCCAAATTGTTTAAGGATGAGGAGGCTTTGCAGGAAATGTTGGCCACGCCGAAACCCGGCGCTGTAAAAGCGTTGGGAAGAAAAGTAAGGAACTTCGATAAGGATGTGTGGAATGCCAACGCTTATAATATTGTGGTAGAAGGCAGCTATCATAAATTTTCACAGAACGAAGCATTTAAAACCTTCCTGTTAAATACGGGTAAGAAGATAATTGTGGAAGCAAGTCCGCGTGATTTTATTTGGGGAATAGGGTTGGGGAAGGACAGACCTGAAGCCCAACACCCAAACACCTGGCGCGGCACCAACTGGTTGGGCTTTGCACTGATGGAAGCACGTGACAAATTGTTAAATCAAACCGTATGAGATCAAAACCCGTTCATGGCGCATTGTTCGGTTTAGCTATTGGCGACGCATTGGGCGTGCCTGTTGAGTTTAAAAAGCGCGCAGAATTAAAAGATAGACCGGTAAAGGATCTTGAAGGATACCAAACCCATAACCAACCACCCGGAACTTTTTCCGACGACAGCTCATTGACGTTTTGCCTGGCCGAGTCATTGTGCCATGGGTATGATCTCAACGATGCCGGGCAGCGTTTTGTAAAATGGTTCTTTGAAGGTTACTGGACGGCCGGTGGCGAAGTGTTTGGCGTAGGTAAGTCAACCGAAGATTCCATAACGCGGTTAAAAAATGGCGTTTCGCCGGCACACTCGGGAAACTATGATCCCGATTGCAACGGCAACGGATCACTGATGCGCATTCTTCCTTTATTGTTCTATATCAGGAATTTTGAAATGGAAGAACGCTATAGAATTATAAGGGAGGTTGCGGTTATGACACATGGCTCTATGCGTACGATAATAGCCTGTTTTTATTATCTGGAGTATGCGCTGGAGTTATTGAATGGAACCAGTAAGCAGATGGCATACCGCAAAAGAAATAATGAAGTGACTGTTTTCCTTCGGAATAAAGGTATTTCGCCGGAGGATTGGGCGCTTTTTGAGCCATTGTTCGGGGAACGAATAAGCCGGGTTGATGTGAATGAGCTTAGCACCATCCATCATGCGCATTTTACCATCCAGGCTGCCATATACTGCTTCCTGAAAACAGGCAGCTATACCGAAGCTGTATTAATGGCGGTGAATCTTGGCGATGATACAGATACTACCGCTTCCGTAACCGGGGCACTGGCCGGATTGTATTACGGTTTCGATGCCATCCCTGAAAAATGGATAAAAGGCATTAAAAGAAGTAATGATATTCACGATCTGTGCAACCGCCTGGCAACAGCCATGGGTTATTAAAGGAAAATGAAATTAAGAAGCTTTTCGACTACGCGCAGGCCTCTTGGAATTTAAAAGAAAATGTATGAAAACGAATCCCGTTCACGGAGCATTATTTGGTGTGGCTATTGGCGATGCATTAGGCGTACCTGCAGAATTTACCAGCCGCAAAACGTTGCAACTCGATCCCATAAAAGATTTTGTTGGTTATAAAAGCCATAACCAGCCGCCCGGTACGTTTTCCGATGATAGTTCATTGACCTTTTGTCTGGCTGAGACATTGTGCACCGGATTTGATCTGCACGATCTGGCCAACCGGTTTATCAATTGGCGGGAACATGCATACTGGACAGCAGGTGGTGTAATGTTCGATATCGGCATGACAACCTATGAAGCGATCAGCAATTTAAAACATGTTCCCCGCCCTCAATTGGCTGGTGGGTATGATGAAAGCAGCAACGGTAATGGTTCTTTAATGCGTATTATGCCCTTGTTGTTTTACATCAGGGATTTTGATATAGAAAAAAGATATGTAACTGTCAGCGATGTTTCATCTATGACCCATGGCCATATAAGATCGGTGATCAGCTGTTTTTATTACCTGGAATACGCACTTGAGCTATTAAAGGGAAGCGATAAGCAAACGGCCTACGCAAATACCGCAAAAACAGTATCCGAATTTCTGGTTAGCAACAGAACGGAAACAAGTGAGCTCAATCTGTTTGCACCATTACTGAATGAAAATATAGCTACGCAGCACGTCGATAGTATACCCTCAAGTGGTTACGTGTTAAGCACACTCAAAGCCGCGATGTATTGTTTCCTTACCACCGGGAATTATGCTGATGCTGTTTTAATGGCTGTTAACCTCGGTGACGATACCGATACCACCGCTGCAGTTACAGGCGGCCTCGCCGGATTGTATTATGGGTTCGAATCAATACCCGAAAAATGGGTGAAGGAAATAAAAAGAACAAATGACATTAAAGACCTGTGCGACCGGTTAGCGAAAGCAACGGGTTTTTGAAAAAGATTTTATGGAAAAACAACTAAAACATATAAGTAAATTTTTGAGCCTTGTTTTGCGGCACCAACCGCAGGAGATCGGGCTTACACTTGATCATGAAGGCTGGGCTGGTGTGGCCGAGCTCATAGAAAAGACAAATAAAAAAGGGATCAAACTTGATTTTGCCACCCTGCAGATTATCGTAGACACCAACGATAAAAAACGCTATTCATTTAATGATGATAAAACGCGGATCCGCGCCAACCAGGGACATTCCGTTGAAATAGATCTGAACCTGGCAGCGCAGGTGCCGCCTGCTGTGCTGTTTCATGGTACGGCGGTTAAATACATCGATGCTATCAGGCAGCAGGGACTGCAGAAAATGAACCGCCACCATGTGCACCTGACGGCCCATGAGGCCACTGCCCGCAATGTTGGCGGCCGCCATGGCAAACCGGTGGTGCTGATAATTAATTCATTGATAATGCATGAGCAGTCACATGTTTTTTATTTAAGCGGCAATGGCGTATGGCTTACCGATCATGTGCCGCCCGCTTTTATTGAACTCAGCAATTAACAAATCCTGCTGTAAAATAACCGTGTTTCAAACCTTTTCATGCCTGTACTGTTAGTATAGGCATGTCTTTACAATTAAGTATCCTCGATCAAACCCCCATACGCCGGGGAAGTAATGCCGCTGAAGCGTTACAGGAATCAGTCGAGTTGGTTCGCCTGGCCGATGAATTGGGATTTACCCGCTACTGGCTGAGCGAACATCACAATACCACTACATTGGCCATGGCTGCACCGGAAATAATGATCGCCCGGCTGGCCGCGGAAAGCAAACGCATTCGTTTGGGTTCGGGTGGAATTATGTTGCCGAATCACAGCACGTTGAAGGTGGCCGAGAATTTCAAAATGCTGGAAGCATTGTATCCGCAACGGATCGATCTGGGTGTAGGCCGCGCGCCTGGTGGCGACCGCATTACCGCCCAGTTATTGAATCCATCCAATACATTCGATCCGCAGGAATATATTCAACAGATCAGCGACCTGCAGGATTTCTTAACCGATAATCCTAACTATAACAATATTCACGGGAAGGTGCGGGCCATTCCGCAGATAGATACCGTTCCTGCATTGTGGATGCTTACCAGTAGTGGTGAAAGCGCATACCTGGCAGCTCATAGTGGTATGGCTTTAAGTTTTGCGCAGTTCATCAATCCCATCGGCGGTAAGGAAGCGCTGGCTATTTACCGGCAGCGGTTCAAGCCATCTGCTCAGTTAAAAACACCCACCGCAAGCGTAGGTGTTTTTGCATTTGTTTCTGAAGACGGGCAAAAGGCAGAACAGGTGCAGGCCGTTATGGACTACCGGTTGTTGAGTTTTGAAAAAGGCAGGTTCGATGAGATCCCCACATTTGAAGTGGCCGGTAAATATAATTATACACCCGCTGAATGGCAGCGGGTGTTGTTCAACCGGCAACGCACTATTGTTGGAACGCCCGATGTTGTGAAAGAAAAAATGCTGGCGCTGGCCGCTGAATTGGATGTGCCGGAGGTGATCATTGCCACGTTTGCCGAAACAAAAGAAGACCGTTTTAACAGTTACCGGTTAATGGCAAAACTGTTTGCAATTACGCCCGGTAAGCAAGGGTAAAGGGTGATTTAATAAACCTTGTAAACAGCGTTGTTATAAACAAACGCTTATGTAGTGTTATTAATGATCATGTGAATATAAAAAGAGTCATGCCACCCGCATGGCTCTTTTGCTATTGCCTATACTACGATCAGGTATTATTTTTAAGCCGTCTGAAAATGATAAACAAAGCGGAAGCGCTGACTGTTTTATCTTTCTAACCATACCGTATAATCAATATATGAAAATAAAAGCAATTATAACAGGCGCTTCAGGAATGGTAGGAGAGGGAGTGCTGCATGAATGCCTGTTACACCCCGAAGTGGAGGAGGTGCTGGTGATCGGAAGAAGAACGGCTGGTGTTGTTCATCCTAAGCTAAAAGAGATCCTGCATAGCAATTTCTTTGATCTGTCGGCTGTAAAAGAACAATTGAAAGGGTACAATGCCTGCTACTTTTGCCTTGGCGTATCATCGGTGGGCATGAAGGAAAAAGTGTATCATCATCTTACATATGATCTTACCATGCATATGGCTGCTATCCTCGCAGACCAGAATCCCGGCATGGCCTTCTGTTATGTTTCCGGCTCGGGCACCGATAGTACCGAGCATGGTAAAATGATGTGGGCCCGCGTAAAAGGGCAAACAGAGAATGACCTGCTGCGTTTACCGTTTAAAGCCGCTTATATGTTCAGGCCCGGTTTTATGAAACCTACCAAAGGGCTTAAGCATACATTGAAAGGGTATAAATTCTTTGCCTGGTTATATCCCGTGCTCCGGCCCATGTTCCCCAATTTTGTTTCTACTTTAAGCGAGCTGGGGCGCGCTATGATCAACGTTACCCTTAAAGGATATGAAAAGAAGGTGTTGGAAGTAAAGGATATTGTAAGGGCTGCCCAGACTGCATAACAAAAAATAAAAAATCCCGCCTGGGCGGGATAAAAAAAGCATTGCTGCTTTTTGTTTTTTCTTGGTTGTTGTGTTAGCGCCGGAAATCGATTACGGGTTTAGGGGTCTCATGCGCGCTGCCTAATTGGTCGAAAAAATTTTATTGAACGATCAGCATTTTTCTGGAATGTTTATATCCTTTAATATACACGTTCAGGAAGTAAATCCCGTTGGCCAGTACAGGCAGTTTCATGGCGATCGTATTTCCATTAAAATCAGGTTGAACCGGCACCCGAACGCCCATGTTACTTAAAAGATCCACTCTTATATTTTGGGGCAGTGCATTTTCCTTCAGGGTAATATTGATGGATTCGCGGGCCGGGTTGGGGCTTACTATAAAGCTGCTGTTGGTTACTTCATCTGTTTTTACACTCACTGTTTGCGACCAGGTTACTGCATTGCCTGCGCCAGTCAGTTGTAAACGGTAATAAGAGGCCGGATACAGCGGGCTGACATCCTGGGTTACATATTTTTGTTCGCCGCCATTACCGGTGGCTGAAATGGTTTTAATGGCTTTCCAGTTTGTTCCATTGGCTGATCTTTCAAGGATATATTTATCTCCGGCTGATTCCTGTTGGCTTGTCCAGCGGATAGTTACCGAGCCATCGGGCGCAGGCGCCGCTTCAAAGGAAGTCAGGTGCACTGGTAATACCGAGCATAACGCGCCGCCCACTACTTCTGAGCCGACTGTATAAAATGAAGCCGGGTTGTTTTGGTTGTTATAGGAAGTGGTGATCCAGCCGGCACTTCTTGTGGTACTTGAAATTCTGAACTCATCGAAGTTGCCATACAGGCCATGGTCTGCTGTATATTGCGATATGCCAAAATAGTTCTTGTCGTTCGTTCCAAGGCTGCTGGGATCAAGTGTAATTCCGCCCGTATTGGTGGCATTGGCTGCACCATCATAGTATAAAACACCTGTATTGGTGGTGGCATTTATTGTAACTGCAAAATGATGCCAGGCGCCCGTGCCGGTTGTAGTAGCTGAGGATACCTGTTGTTCGCTGCCATTGCCGCCCGTTGTTATGGCAAAGCGTTTTATACCATTGGTACCGATACTCGGGCACAGAAACATATTGAAGTTGGTATTTCTGCCAAAGTCAAAAATACGCTCCCAACTGGTGTTTACTGTTTCGAGGTATACCCAGCCTTCAAAGGTAAAATTGGTTACAGAGTTAAAGATGTTATTTGGTAATTGCAGGTAGCGTACACCGGCAGTCCCTGATGTAATGTTCGGCGTATTAGCCAGCCGGCGGCCTTCGCCGATCTTGCTGGTGGTTAAATTCGCTGTGCTTACATCGGTAAGATGACGGCTATTTGAAGTGCCATCGGTAACACTGCTGTTGAAATGGTACACGCCCATGTAGCTGGCATCCCAAACTGCGGTGGAAGAAGGGTCGCTTACAACACCGGTTTTGCCATAGAACATATATATTATCTGGTTGCTGCCGCCAATAAGCGAGGGAAGCCTTACCCATGCAATGAATTGTCCGGTACTGGCAACATACCGTTCTATTTGCATGGGTAATATGGTACTGCAGTCAGGTAGCGTGAAAATTATGTCATACCCGTTTGTATTGAGAACCCGGCCGCCGTTGGCGGTGGTCCTTAATGAGTTGTCAGTTACACTGATCAACACCGGGAAATCAGTCAATGTTCCTGAGATCTGGGAACCCTGCAGGGTAATGGTTTTACCATAACCATAGCCAGATAACTGGGCATCAACATGTTTACTAAGAAGCATCGCTGGTACGAATAGACAGAAGAATCCCTTCTTCAAAGTGCTACTCTTTACTTTGAATTGTTTCATGCGCCTTAACCAATTAATACTTCAGCTTTTTACGGAATCATGTGCATCAGGAAGCGAAGTATTAAGTATAACCGCATAGATTCGGAAAAAATTGTATTCGACGGGTGGAAATGTAATGGTAAACCTTTATTATTTGATATATGTCAACGAGTAGATAAGGATAGTGGTTTTGTTTAGCAATGACCGCAAAAGTGTTTAGCTGACATTAAATATTATCACTATCTGTAAGGGGCTCAGTTAATTAAAAAAGTTAACAGGGAAAGGCACAAGGGCAGGAAATGGATTTGAAGCAGGAGGCTGCCCTTTACAAGAAATAGCAATCTCAAAAATAGTGAACCCTCTCACCATTCACCCCTGTGTCATCGGCAAATGCCTGATGCGCCTGCCGCCTGCTTTATATACTGCATTGGCAATGGCGGCTGCGGCCGGTCCCTGCGCTGCTTCTCCGGCGCCCATGGCCTTTTCATTCGGTTGATTCAATACCGCCACTTCCACCTCGGGCACCTGGTTAAAACGCATGATGGGGTAAGAAACCCAATCCCTGCTGCTAACATGTTGCGCATCGAACTTCACCTGTTCCATCAACGTCCAGCTGGCCGATTGTATCATGCCGCCTTCCGTTTGATTGATAACTCCATCCAGGTTGATCGCTTCGCCCGGGTCGATAGCCGACCACATCTTTTGTACCTGTATCGCTCCTGTTGCCGGTTGAACATGTACCAGAGCTGCAACTGCGCAATACGATGCAGTGTTCTTATACCGCGAGAAAGCTATTCCAATACCTGTGTTGACCGGCAATTGTATGTTGGAAGTCATTTCCTGCACCTTTCGGATAACCGCTTTTGCGCGTTCATCCTGTAAATGCATTAAACGGAAAGTGAAAGGATCCTTACCGGCTTTTTCCGCCAGCTCATCCATGAATGATTCTATTGCAAAGATATTGGCGTATGCGCCGAGGCTGCGCAGTGCAGAGGTACGCAACGGGCCTTTGAAGAAATGTGCTTCTATGCGTTGATTGGGAATGGCATAATAAGGTTCCGAATTCCTGTTGGCACCACTGCTATAGCGTGAACTTTCTTTGAGCGGGGTAGCGTAATGTTGCGCTGCCAGCAGGTTGTTGGCATTGCCGCCGGGACGAATGCTATGTGTGTCGGACCACAGTTCATATTGCCAGGCAGTAATATTACCCGCATCATCAAGTAACGCGGCTGCTTCCATGATCATGGCGCTGCCATAAGGCTCCCAGGCATGTTCATCGCTGCGTGTCCATTGCAGCCTTACGTGTTTACCGGCATAAGCCATTGCCAGCAGGGCCACATCGGCCGCTACATCGTCCGCACCATTATGACCATAACAACCCGAACCGGGTACACCGGTAACATCGATCTTATCAACCGGTAACTGTAATAATTTTGAAATGGATTCGCGCAGGGGATAAATACCCTGTGAGTGCGACCATATATGCAGCCGGCCGTTATCGTATATTGCCAGGGCGCAGGATGGACCAATTGAAGCATGCATGTGGTAAGGTTTATAATATTGCGCTTTTATCCACTCAGAGCTATCGGGGATACTACCTTTTTCTGCAACTTTTTCATTTTGCTGAGGCAGGGTTTTCAAATAACTGATCATGTCGCTGCCTGCAGGCAGTTTGGTACCGGCGCTCCACTTGCTATGTTGCTGCAACCATCGTTGTGCTTTAACGGCCTGGTATTCTTCCTGTGTTATAACGCCCACAAAACTTCCGTTCACAACCGTCTTTAATATGCCGGGAATATTTTTTTGCAGTGCCTTTTCATCCAGCTCCTGCAACCGGGCATCGTATGCGGGTGGTCGAACAACACAGGCATACACCATGCCGGGGAAACGCAGGTCCTGGATATAATACTGTTCGCCACGCGCCATGCGGCTGATATCGCTGCGCGGAATGGCCTTGCCAATCAGTTTATAACTTTCCTTTGGTTTTAAGGTAACAGGCGCCTGTACCCTATCTGTAATTTGTTTACCATTTAAAAGCTGGTTAAAGGTTATGGATCTGTTACCTGTAGCGGCGCTGATGGTCCCGTTCTGCATATTTAATTGTGAAGCAGGAACCCCGAGCTGTTGCGATGCCATTTCCAGTAGTTTTTGCCGGGCAGCTGCAGCTGCAAACCGAACGGCCATGGCGCTTTGTTCAATGGAGCCGCTGCCTACCGTATAGCCTTCATTGGGCGTTCTGCGCGTATCGGCCAACACCACTTCAACCTTGTTCATTTCGAGGTCGAGCTCTTCTGCCGCCACCTGTGCAATGGCGGTGCTTATTCCCTGCCCCAGCTCGAGTTTGCCGGTAAAAATGCGCACCTGTCCGTTGGCCAGCACTTCCAGCCAGGCATTGATATTGGGATGCCGTTTAATGCTTTGCGGCAGTTCCTGGAACATAGGCGAAGGCAGGTCAATGAATGAGCCCTGCAGGCTGAACCCGATGGCGAGGCAACCGGTATTCTTTAAAAAATTTCTTCTGTTCATACCAGATATGAATAAAGTAGAATGAGGTAAATGTTAATGACTTATTTGGAATTGGCCGCCCGCTTCACTGCTTTAATGATGCGGCTTTGCGTGCCGCAACGGCAGAGTGCACGTTGTAAACCATTGCGGATAGCGGTATCGTCGGGGTGAGGGTTTTCGTTCAGTAGTGCAACGGCAGAGATCACCATGCCGTTCATGCAATAACCGCATTGCGCGGCCTGCTCCTGTACGAAGGCTTCCTGTACGGGATGCATGGTGTTGTCTTTTTGTATCAATCCTTCCAGCGTGACTATCTTCCTGTCTTTTACCGCTGCTACGGGCAGCATACAACTGGGTTCTGCTTTGCCATTGATCAATACCATACAGGCGCCGCATTGCTGCAACCCGCAACCGTATTTCGGGCCATTCAGCGCCAACTGGTTTCGCAGCACATACAACAACGGAGTAGCGGGATCAACCTGCACGGTATGTTTTTTACCGTTCACCTGCAATTGAATGGTAGTGTTCATAATAATTGAATTTAAAAAGAACATGGCGATGCGTAAAACCGAATGCCTGGCCTTTGCCTTCGGTCATCCGGTTACCGTCAAAAGAATATAAGTTAAGCAATTAAACTAAAACAAAGTGGGTCGAAACCAGCAGCGGAATATTACAGGGATAGAATGTTAATATATGTGAGAGCGAAATATTACCGGCTTTAGCACCTGTAGCTGCAACACGTACAGGGCTAAAGCGTATGCCGGTAATGAATGAGTGACAAATTGATTAACTGGTAAAGGTTACAGATCACGCCTTTTCAGTGAGCTTTTTGAGGGCCCGCATCATTGGTTATTTTTTTGTCCTCGAGTAATCCGTTCTGTTTTACCCACAACGTGAGCGAGATTAGGGAAGTAAGAATAAGCAGGCTCGATAAATTGTATTCGCCTTTCAGGTACATGATGGCACTTACAACGCAGGTAATGACAATACATGCCAATGGCAACAACAGGTAAACAATTTTCATTTTGGTACGGGGATTTTTATAATGAACGATTGATAATACGGATCTACATATCAGCCCATGCCGATAATATACCTATACAGGAACACTGGTTAATTCTGAGAAAATTGGAATTGATCAGGAAGTCAAATGTGCGTAAGGAAATTGGAAACAGATACAGGGCAGTTAAAGGCGCAAAGTACACTGATGTCAGGTGCTTCACAAATTTGGTAAGCAAATCTTAATGATGCAAGCTTTTGTTGCCCCTTTCTTTAGATATTTATTTTCTTTATGGGCAACCCGTTTATATTACCGGGATTATGGTTTTCAGGAAGTCGCCGTAAAATCGGTCAACGGCAGGTATTCTGCCCATTGCAACCTGCCGGGCAGCAACCGGTTGCTGAATTCGAGGTGTATCACCCTTCGTTTGCTATTGTTCACTGTTCTGTTTGAAGCATGAAGCAACAGGGGCTGCATAATCATAATACCGCCGCGGGGCACTTTGCACACCACTTCTTTTTCCCTGCTCCAGTCGATGGTCTCAGGCCTGTAAATGCCTTTACGGTGCGAACGTGGCACTATTTTCAATGCGCCGTTATTTTCATCTGTTTCATCGAGGTGAATTCTGATCGTGAAGATATTCTCCAGTAATGTAACCGGCGGTTGTACCGCAAACTGATCGTTCTTTACCGTCCATTGATCAAACCCTGCAACCTGCTCTTTCTGATCCACCGAAATGGTGAGGTCCTGGTGATAAGCCACAAACCAGTTCGACTGCTCCGGTTTATCGAAGTAAATAGATTTCACCAGAAAATAACCGGGGCCAAATAACTGGTTTATGATTGTACAAATACGGCTGGTAAAAATATACGCACCGATACCCGGTACTTCTTTTACAAACCGCCTGATGGCAAACAGGTCCCTGGTTTTGCGAAAGGCAGCTCCGCTGGTATCGATGGCATTGATCGTTTCAATGATAGCTGCTATTTCCGGTTCCGTAAATACATTATCGATTATTGCGAAGCCTTCCTCGTGCAAATGTAGTTTATGCTGAGCTGTTCCCATCATCGTTTATAATTGAATGATATCGTAAATGGGTACCGGTGGGTCAAAAGCCTGGCCCTCTTCCCGCTGGTTATAGATCTTGTTTACGATCTCCATTCCTTTCACCACTTTGCCAAAAGCGGCATAACCCTGTTTGTCGGCATTGTTCTCGCCGCCGAAATCAAAACCGGGCTGGTCGGCCAGGCAAATAAAGAACTCACTCGTACCGGTGCCGGGAGCAAGCCGCGCGAGGGAGATAACACCTCTTTTATGTTGTATATGGGTTTGTTCGGTGGTTTCGTGCGGTATGCCGGTAAGCGTGTCGTGCACTTTGGGTTTCGATTTGTAAATGCCGCCCTGGATCAACTCGGCTTTTGGCGCATTCGAGGGCTGGTTTTCGTCGTTCAGCACCCGGTAAAACGAACTGTTATTATAGTACCCGGCTTTTACATACGAGAGGAAGGCCTTTACGGTCTTTGGCGCCTGATCGGGATATAATTCCACTTCAATATCGCCGAATTTGGTTTGTATTTCAATGTGCGGATTCTTGTATTTGGTTCCACAGGCTGCCATCAGCATACTGATGGTAACGATAAACAGGTATTGCTTACGCATGTAAAAATTTTAACAATGCAAATTAAGCGGTTTTTTAAATAGGGCGGGTCCCTTTTTAAAAGGAGCTAACGCTATGTAAGTTGAAGGGTGAGCCATCCTGGCTTCAGTCGTGATGACCCACCCTGTGTAAAATAAGGCGAACCGCCCTTGTTTGTTAAAGAAATAAAAACCTCCTGTTAACGATGTCACAAATGGCCATGTTGAAGCGAACAATGAATAAACCAGGTGAACAATGCGCCTTCTTATATACGACCACTCTTTATTCACTTTAAAAACACCGGTCATGAAACCTATTTTACGCTTAACCTTTTTGTTTATTGCCATCGCTTCTTTTGCGAGCTGTTCCAAAGTAGTAGTAGATGTAGATGTTCAGCCTGCGATCACCGGCTCATGGGTGCTTTCCGATGCATCTCATAAAGACAAATATGGCTGGTACACTGTAAACACCGGAATTGAACATGGCGTATTCACTTTTTATAATAATGGCCGGGCCAAATATGTTGAGCATGGTGTGGTACTTGAAGGTACCTGGTCTATGCGCACTATAACCAACGGGTACTATGATGAGTTTGGTGTTTATTTTACCAATTCTCACCAGGACCTGTCGATCCATGTGTCGGACTATTACGGCGATGATACCATCGATATGTATTTCGATAACGTAAACGTATATAACAACTCGTTCGTAGCTACCAATTTTACCAATGACTATATCGGCCGTTACCGTTTCGTCAGGTATTAATTGTTTTGAAAAATAAGGATGTTTTTGAAAGGTATATTAAGTGTGCCACATCTCGAAGGTGTGGCACACTTTCATTTTTATAATAAACCTTTTTTAGGCTGATATTCCTGTTCCCACTTTACCAGCTGTTGCAACAACTGGTAACTTGATAAAATATCCTGCGCTAATGCTGCCTGTCTGTTCGAGAGCCCGCTTTCATGACCCTGTAAAAGCAAATAAGCATTGTTGGCCAGTTGTTCCGGGGTATAATCGCCATCACCGAGCGAATGGTAATAATGCATCTGTTGCTGCAGGTCTTTTTTCAGCGAAGCAGCTACTTTGCCGGCCAGTGTAAGATCGCCCGCCTCATAACATGCTTCAAGAAAGCGGAGCGAAAATATATTATGCATATTGCCGCGGTTCGAGGTCATGCCATAGGGCATATTTTCCGCGTTAACCTTTTCGTTAAACCGGTGTAAAACCCGGCGGGCATCTTCTTTTCTACCGGCTGCGGCCAGGCTGCGGGCCACCTGCGCATGCGCCAGCTTGATGGTGTTCATGCGACGGCGGTTCTCTTCATCAAAATAAACGCCTGTTTTACCGGCGTTGCCATAACCGAATTGCTGCATGATGGTTTTGTATGCCACATCTACATTCACACCACCGGTATTGCTGCTTTCAACAGGCACCAGTTGATAAGTGAGGCCGTTCAGCCGGGTGTATTTATCCAGTCCCAGGTCCTGCGCCGTACCATTGTTGGTAAAGCAGACCGGCCTTTTCCACTGGTTGCCCGCAATCACCGCCAGCATGGCGAGGTCGTTCTTGAACAGGAAATTTTTATTGCCAAGGTCGATATGCAATTCATCGACTACTTTGTCGTTCGCATTTACTGTTCCATTGCCGGCAACCGTTTTTTTATCAACCGGTATACTGAATTTTTGAGTGGGAAATAAATGATATACATCGCCGTCTTCCGACATGGTGGTATACCGCGGATCGTCACTGCCTACTACGTTTTTCAAAACATCGTGCAGGTCGTAATATTTGTCTGCTTCATAATCGGGCATCTTCGTATAATAAACAACGTTGAGCCGGTCGCCTGCCACCTGTTCGGGAGTGAACACTACATTAAACGGATCGCTTTTATTTACTTTATACCGTAACTGATCGATGCCCCAATCGGTGCCAATAAGTGTGCTTACTACAACCCGTACGTCCCTTCGGATGCCTTCTACCTCCTGTGCATACCATAGCGCGTAAGAGTCGTTGTCTTCCGCAGTAAACAAGATGGCGTTTTGCGGACAACTTTGCAGATAATTCTTCGCAAGGTCCAGTGCCAGCTTTTTCTGGCTGCGGTTATGATCATCCCATTCCTGCTGCGCCATTAAAACCGGTACGGCCAGCAAACAAATAGCGCTTGCGGCATAAGTTGCCAGCGGTGTTTTTGTTATTTTTTCAAATACCTGTTTAGTCCATAAAACGCCAAGGCCTATCCAGATAGAGAAGGCATAGAATGAACCTACAAATGCGTAATCGCGTTCGCGCGGCTGATAGCCGGCCTGGTTCAGATAAAATACGATGGCGAGGCCCGTACAGAAGAACAACAGGCCATTTACCAGCAGATCGCGGCGGCTGCGTTTCAACTGGAACAAAAAACCTGCAATACCTAACAACAACGGCAGCATGAATAACCGGTTAAACGCTTTGTTATCGGCACGCGTGCTGTCGGGCATCGCCTGCTGGTTGCCGTACATAGCATTGTCGATAAACGATATGCCGCTGATGAAATTACTGTCGCGCGGATTGCCGAAACCCTGCAGGTCATTTTGCCTGCCGGCGAAATTCCACAGGAAGTAGCGCATATACATCCAGCCGGCCTGGTAGTTCATAAAGTATTTCAGATTATCTCCCATGGTAGGCGTATCGTCGGGTGAAAGCCCGGCAAACTGCCGGTAGCAGTCGACCTCGCCGCGTTCATTGCTTTCGTTATACATGCGGGGGAAGAAGTGGGAGGAGGGGGTATTGGCCCAATCCTGTTTGTAGCGCGAACCGGTAACAATATATTTATCTTTTACCCGCACGTACTGATCGCCGGTTTTAACGAAAGGCGCTTTATCAGTAAAATCAGGACCATACATAATTGGCCAGTCGCCATATTTTTCCCGGCTCAAATAACCTTCGAGATTGATGGGGTTGTCGATATTATACATATCAACGCCCGGGTTCGCGTTCGAACGTATCATAGTAGTGAGGTAGGTTGAATAACCCAGCAGCATAAAAGCGCTGCTCCACAAGCCGATTTGCAGGTAATGCAGTTTTCTTTTACCGGCGAAGCGGATGCCATAAGTAATGCCCGCTGCAAGCAGTAAGAAGAAGAATGCAAAACCAGCAAAGAAGGGCGCACCCAGTTCATTTACGAACCAGATATCAAATGCTCCCGCGCCTTTGATGCTGTACTGTATAATAAATTTCTGAATAAAGCCGGTGATGGCGCAGCCGGTAAGGAAGGCCAATGCCGTGTTCAAGCGCGTTACTTTAAACCGTTTAAAATAATATACCATAATGATGGCTGGAATGGTAAGCAGGTTCAGGAGGTGAACGCCTATTGAAAGGCCCATCATGTAAAATATAAATATCAGCCATTTATCGGCCCCGGGTTGGGCTGACTGTTGTTCCCATTTCAAAATGGCCCAGAACACAAGCGCGGTGAAAAGGGAAGAAAGCGCATATACCTCGCCTTCAACAGCGCTGAACCAGAATGAGTCGGAAAAAGTATAGGCAAGTGCCCCAATTGCGCCCGCGCTTATGATCAGAAAGATCGATTGCCGGCTAAGCGGTTCATCATTTTTTTGCACCAGTTTACGGGCAAAATGGGTGATGGTCCAGAACAGGAACAGGATGGTAAGCGCGCTTACGATGGCGCTCATACTGTTTACGGCAATGGCTACGGTGGAGGCATCATTGCCAAAGAGGATAATAAACAGCCGGGCTATCAGGATAAATAATGGTGCGCCGGGCGGGTGCGGAACCCCCATCGTGTAAGCCGTAGAAATAAATTCTCCGCAATCCCATAAGCTAACGGTGCGTTCCATGGTTAGCAGGTAAACGGTACTGGCGATAGCGAAAACCGTCCATCCTGCCAGGTTGTTCACTTTGTTGAAGTTCATTGTGTTGGATTTAAAGTTGAGGAACTTTTTAAAAGGTTATGCAATAGTTATCCTGTTCCGTTCTCACAGAGTGCCGATACTTTTGATCCCTTAGCCGTTGCAGGTTACCAGGTGTGCACACTTCCAAAGTGTGGCACACCTCTTTGGTTGCTGGAGTTATAGTGTGCCTTTCTTTTTTAGCGCGTTAAACTTTCAAATAGGTTGCTATTCTAAACAGAATCTTAAATTTCGAATATATTTTCGCAATTTCATTTTCAGCCGTGTGATCATTATCCTATAGAAACGTTAATTATTGCCGCTGCTTACGTTGAATAACCAACTTGTATAACAATACTGATATATGTGAATAAACAGCCATGTGGCTTGTTTATAATGGCATAAATTTTTCATCTGCTGTTCATATACAACCAGCCAATATGAAATATGGTATCCGCTCTTTAACAGTAATGGCAATGTTGATCATTGCCGGCTTGTACGGTAAAGTGCAGGCGCAGAAAGTATTCTTTGCGTTTGCCCATGGGCAATATGCCAGTCCGGTGCAAAGCGAATTCAAAAATGATTACAATTATGGTGCAGGTGCTGAAGGCGGTGTGGGAATTGCCGTAGGCAAGAAGACGTTTTTGACGGGTACCATCGGCTATACGGTTTTCAATTCTCCCTCAAAAGAGTTGGGTAATATTACCTATGTTCCTATGAAGATAGGTGTTCGCAAATATTTTTTACCGGCCAAATTGTTGTTCCTTCATGCCGATGCGGGTGTCGGTCAAATAAAAGATAAGACAACCAATACTTCTTCTTCCCGTTTTTCTGCCAATGTAGGTGGTGGCGTTAAGTTAGGTCCCTTTGAAATGGGTGTTGCTTTCGATGGGTTTGTGCGTAATGGCGGCTATGCCTCGTGGGTTGGGTTCAAGGCGGGCTGGAGGTTTGGGTTGTGAGTTAATGAGTTAACTGGTTGATGAGTTAACGAGGTCTACAACAGTTGGCTTGCGTTTTCAAACAGTTCAACTGAACATGGCAAGTCTCGTTTGAAAAGATTCAACAAGAAAAATATTAATCCCTGGCAATCCGAATGAGTTGGACTGCCAGGGATTTTTAATTGAACTTAAACAATTATTATTTTCTGAACCAATATGCCATAATCCTTAATAATTTCCTCGATCAAGTAATCCTGCATGTAATCTGGTTCTTTTGAGGAAACAATAACATCGCCTGTATAATAAGCGATCATTACAAAATCTATTTGTCCGGTATACTTAAAAAGTACAGCGTCATCACTAACAGTTTTAAAAGGCCAAAGCCGTTTTGTAAAACCTACCATATACCTATAATTGGTTTTAGTTATTGATAATGACAAAGCAGTATCAAGAGTTGGAGCTTGATACTGTTTAGCTATTTCTTCTTTATATTATCAACACTTACACTTTTATTGTTTTCATAGGTATAGTGTCTTAACTACAGATAACCCTTAATTTCCTCTATAGTCTCCAAAAAACGCTTCTCCTGTTTAATCCCCTTCTGCCACGCCAGGTCTCTTTCAATCAGATCTATCTCTTTCTTTATGGTAGCACCGGCTTTATCTGGCTCGGTACCTAAAATAAACACGGTATCCGAAATAGCTACGCTTGTTTCTATATCGTGCGAAACGATGATAAGCGTTTTCAGATCATCTGACAGCGACACCTGTAACAACAACTCCACGGCTTTATCGAGCATACATACGTCGAGCCCGCTGAACGGCTCATCGAGCAGGATAAAGTTCGAGCCTTTTAGCAACTGCTGCATGATGCTTACACGCTGACGCTGCCCGCCCGATAGCTGGTTCGGGTATAAACCCAGGTGCTCGGTCAGATGAAACTGTTCTGCATACTGATCGATGGTTTGTTTTTCCTTTCCCGCCAGTGCCTTGTTCTTTTTGGCCGCCAGTAATAATGATTGATGTACGGTTCGCCATTCAAACAGGTAGTAGTTCTGGAAAATAACGCCCATGTCGCCGGCCTTTACCGGTTGGTTATCGTGTATGGTCACCTGGCCGGAAGTAGGTTGTTGCAGGCCGGAAAGGATCTTGAACAATTGTGTTTTGCCAATGCCGCTCCGGCCTATCAGGGTTACCACCTGGCCCTGCGAAAAACCGGGGCGAACGATATTCCTGATACAAAAATTGATATCGCGCAGGATTGGCCGGTCGTATGTGAGTGTTACATTGCTGACCTGCAAAATCGCCTCTTCTTTTGTATGTTGTGTCATTATGCTTTTGCTTTTTTTAATCTGCTATACGGGAATAACCAATGCCGCAGTGTTCCCAATAAATAGTCGAAACATAAACCAATTGTAAAGATCACCAGCTGCAGCGCCAGTACATTGGTAAGGTCGTTGTACTTGTTGTATTTTATCAACAGCGTACCAATACCGCCTTCGCTCATGCTCAGGCCCTCAACCATCGTGATCATTAGCCAGGAAATGGCAAAGTTCTGGCGAAGGATCTCGAACACCTGGTCGGCTTTGCCGATGATGATCACTTCGTACAATGTTTGCCAGTTGTTGTACCCAAGTGTTTTGCATAGCTCGTATTCCTGATGGTTGATGTTAACGATCACCGACAGGAAGGAGGTTACGAAAAAGGGCACTATGCCGAAGACCAGCAACGATAGTTTCAGTTCGCTGCCGTCTTTGGTAAGCAGGGTGAATATGAAGATCAGACCGGTAAGGGTTAAATACCGGCATTTGACTATGAACTGCGCCAGGCTTTTAAAAAAGGGCAGTACAGATAAATAGGCAAACAACAGGGTAATCAGGATCGAATACAGCATGGCTTTCAAAGTAAGCAGCAGGCTTACCAGTATATTATCGAACAGTAACCTGCTGCCCAGCAATTGCACTAAAGCGCCTGCCACTTTACCGGGTTTGGGTATGAGGCCGTCCGATAAGGTATGCCATAGCAATAATGTGATAACCACCTGCACGGCCATCATGATCACTACTGTTTGCCGGTTGATCGTTGCAAATGGCTGAAAGATATTTTTCATTTAATAGTTGGTTGGTCTTTTTATAAGCCGTGCCATGGCTGCAACCCCATGACACGGCATTTATGATACTGATAGCTACTTTTTATTCACCAAGTACTACCTCTACCCGGCGATTCTTACTTCTGCCGGCTTCGGTACTGTTATCGGCTACGGGCTTTTCTGAACCATAACCTTTGGCTTCGATCTGGTTTTGTTTCAAACCTTTTTTAAGCAGGTAGCTTCTAACCGCTTCGGCACGCTTTTTTGAAAGCGGCACGTTCACTTCATCGCTACCCTTACTATCGGTGTGGCCATACACACCCAATTTCAGGCCTTCAGCTACTACAGCCGATTCAAAGATCTCATCTAGCATTCTGTACGATGCAGGTTTGATAGTGGCGGAACCGGTCTCAAACTGGATCGCATATGATTTGGATGAAACGGCTTCGGTAATCTGTTCGGCATATTTGGTTTCAATAGCCTTACCCTGTAATAATTCAGGGTGGTTCGAGATCACGCTGAACAGGAACGATTTGTCGACTGCCTTTTCATACGGTAAAAAATTAGGCATTATCGAAGGGTACATTTTCACCATCAGGTTACCGAAGGTATTGTACACGGCTTTATAACGGTCAACCTTATCTTCGCCTAAACCATAGGTGTTGGCCATATCGCTCAGGTTGAATACGGCTGAACCGCCAAGTGTTACCTTCAACCCCTGAATGTCTTTTTCTTCCACGCCGTTGAAGTACTTCAACCAGTAGGCGGCGTCCTGTTCCTGGTACAATTGTGCGCTTACTTCAGCCGCAAACTGTTTGGCCTCGTTATACGAACGTACCTGGTCGCCGGCCTGTGCCAGGGCAATGATCATGTTCTCGATATCGGTGCGGTGATCATTGGCCCATCTTTTAATGGCGATGGTTTGGTTACTCATTTGCGATGCATACTGTTTTGTGCTGGCGATAGTAACCAGTCCGCCCTTTTTGGTGGCGATATTTACGTCGCCGGGTGTCCAGGTTGCAACAGCGTCTACACCTACTGTTGTGTCGCTGCCTGTTGTTTTACCATTTACAATGAGCTTCCTTTTTTCGGTATAGCCGGTGATGTACTTGTTAGGTGCATCGAGGAAGTCATTGGCGGCAATGATGTTGATGGCATTACCATCGTAGGTGGTTTCATCGGGGTTTACTTTCAGTCCGTTGTCGCCCGCCCATTTCAGCAGGATGTTGATGTCGCCGTCGCGTAATACGCCGGCAACGCATTTGCCTACTGCATTCTTTGGGTCCTGTTTCCACGATAAAGGTCCCATCACCTGGTCTTCACCATACGATTTACCGTGTGTAACCGGTATGATCAGCGGTTGGTATTCGGGACCTAAAGGTTCCAGCTCTTTGGCGAGCGAGGTCATAAAGGCCGGCATACCGTCGCCCATAAAGGTGATCAATACACCCGGTGTATTGGGATTGCTTTTATAGTCGTTGGCAAATTTTACGAGATCTGCCATTTGTTTGTTACAGTCGTCCTGGCGTATGTAGGTTACATCGAGGTGCGCCTGATCGAACAGGGAGCCTTTGGTAGTGCGAACGCCACCGTTAGCATACATGCCGCCGAACTGGCTGTTCCAGGCCATACGTTCCCAGGTGATTTGTGTACCCCCATTCACCGCCTCTTCTGTGCCGGGTAAGGGAAGTTTAATTGCATTTCCCTGTAAAGAAGCATCAGGCGCATCGGGCAGCGCTACTTTACCTACTTCAATTGAACCGTTTACGTCTTTTGGACGGTTTTGATACCAGCGCACGGTGAAAATGCCTGCAGTTACTACTGCAGCAATGATTAATACTTTACCGGCGGGTTTTAATTTGAGTGCCATTGTCTATTTGTATGTTTTATAGTTGTTAAGTTTCTTTTATGGTTTCTTATAGGATATGGACTAAAAGTGTGTGTTTCGTGAATCGGCAATCGTGAATCGGCAATCATTGCCTCATTCCTCTTGCCTTTCCTTGTTAACTCGTCAACCCGTCAACTATTAATCCAACAACCCTCTGTACCTGTCGGGTGTATTTATGCCTTTCAACTTTCCCGAATCACTGTTCCTGTCCAGCGCATTCTGCGTATAGTTGAAGTCGTTGCCCATGTTGAACTGGTTAATGAGCTCAATAGCCTGGGCCGACTTAGCTTTGTCTTCAAGCACCTTGTCATCCATAAAGCGTGAGGTGACGTCAATGGCCGATTTAATATGGCCTATCTTTTCACCGATCTGTACTTTCAATATGGCCAGTGCTTTTTCGGCATCCTGGTTCAGTTCATCGTCGCCCTTGAAGGCTTTCATGGCGCTCGTTACGGCCGATAAACCGGTGGTTACCGAATAGTACAGGTCTTTCTTGGCTTCGAGGTCGAGCTTTGCATCTTCGAGCATGATACCGCTCTCTTCATAGGCTGCATCGGCAAACTTTATCAGTTTGTTCAGGTCGCCTACTATCGGCGTTACATTATCTATATATTCCCGGCAGCGCAACACATTGTTTGCATACAGGTCGATCTGCCGGCTGTTCTTACCTTGTTCTGCCTGCAGGATCTTTACTTTTTGTATGTTCAGCTGCAGCTCTTTTTCCTTGTCGGTGAGTTTATCAACCAGCTCGCTTTGTTTGCCTTTTAATTTGGCGGCCTGCTGATACAGGGTTTCCCTGTCTTTGTAACCCTGCTCAATTTTTGCCTGTAAAATGTTGAAAGGGTTCAGCTCTATGGCGATACCGATGGTGTAGTTGGCAATGAATGCTGAAAGGTATTTCAGTGCACGCCAGAACTTTTTATTGGTTACGATCATCAGTAGAAAACCGAGGATCACACCGCCTATCACCAGGTTCACCAGGTTCCAGGTTACGGTTACGAGCCAGGGCAGCACATAGGTTAAAAAGCCGTATGCCAGTCCGGCAAATAAAGAAATAGCTATAATGGCGGTGGCAAGGTTCTTCGGTTCGCTGAACCAGCCGGGTGTTTTCGTTTTTTGGATCGGGTTGAGCATGTTGTACTGTTTTATTGTATATATCTTTTTATTTTTTTTATGTCGCGGCCAATACGGTCTTTCATCGCCTCGCTTTCATATTTATATCCGCCCGTGTTGGCTGCAATCTTCGCTTCGTTCTCTTTTATTTCGTTCTGCATGTTGAGCATGTCATTTTGCAGCGCGCTTATTTCCTGTGTCAGCTGTTGAATGCGTTTTTCTTTTTCTTCCATCTGCCGTTTTTTCTCGTGCACTTTTTCCTGCAAGGCCGCATCTACGGTGCTATGGAAGTTGGTGGCGTCGGTTTCCAGCAACTGCAGGTACTGCGAGGCGGTGATCAATAACTTTTGTTTATCGAGCCCCTGTACGCTTAAGCCTGCAAAGGCGGTGATATACCTTACCTGTTCATCGGGAACTGCCTGCATGGCTTCTATCATTTTACTGAACTCGAAGTAGTCGGGACCCGGTATATTGGCCTCTTTGAACAGCTTGTCAAAGTATTCTTTGAACTTGCTGTTTGCCGCTGGTGCATAACTGTTATTTACAGTTGTACTGCTGAAGGTGCTTGTGCCGATAGCTATCGGGAGCGGTTCCGGCTGCTGATAATTTTCTTTTGTTTCAGGCGGCTTTTCCGCTTCCGGTTTTTTGTCGTCGCTTACCTCCACGAAAGCCGACAAAATTTTCTTTCCGAAGTTGGCCATAGTTGTATGTTGTTTAAGTGTTTTGAACACGTTGGTTTCGGGCAAAACATTTTCCTTCACCTCCTATGGGGGAGATGTCGGGTTGAGAAGTGTTGCCTGAAGGCATACCTTTCCCTGTCTCATTCCTGCCTGTTTTTTAAGCAGGGAATGAGTTACGTTTTAACCGTTCAGGAATGCCGCGCATAGTACGGTCACCCATAACAGTTCAAGCTGTTATGTTACATGTTGTTGCTGCCTTGTTAACTTAACTGAAAGTAATTCAGAAGGGCAGTGTGTCCCTGATAATAAGGGTACCGGCCATAGGAGGATTGATCTCCGGCTTTTTTTCTTTTGCTGCGGGTATTACTGACTGTTGGTGCTCATTTCGTACTTCATACATCTTATGTCGCAACGTGAGTAAAATTATTACAGCTATCAATGGACCGATCCAACAATTTAATTTCATCCGAAAGGTTTTTGTTTTTGGCCGGATGGAGCGCCGCAGGAAAAATATTTCAGGGACAAGGGGAGTCGACTGAAAATTGTTTTCTGCGTCGTTTCATCAGTTTAAGGTTGAGCATGGAAAATCCTGTACGCAGCAGACAGCCGCATATGTGTAATTGCCTGAGTGTAGGGTACTCAGAAGTTCTTTTCCGGTAAATTAAAAACGGATGATTGCCGGTGGTTTTACCCTTTGGCGGTAACGGGCGAAGAGAAACTTTAAGTAGTGGTTCATGTTGGCAGGAGAAGATTCTCCATTTGTTTATGGGTCAAAGATATACAGACGTTAACATTTCGTTTAGGTAATCCGGCATAAGCGGTATTTTTTGTTTCACAACCGGTAAAGTATGTGTGATGAGCGGTAAAATAG
>CBIHPC010000019.1:0-58233 GCA_966211305.1 uncultured Niastella sp. | reverse complement strand
CATTGGAATATTCAATATCGGTTTCATACACTTTGGCAATACCATTGGCAATGGTATTGAACTTAAAACCCTTTGAAATATCGAGTGTAAT
Source organism: uncultured Niastella sp. (assembly GCA_966211305.1). Lineage (GTDB taxonomy): Bacteria > Bacteroidota > Bacteroidia > Chitinophagales > Chitinophagaceae > Niastella. The sequence goes on along the minus strand of CBIHPC010000019.1, from coordinate 58,142 downwards.
AAAATCGCCCCTGCCGGTAGCGGTGGCCTGCGGCCCCTGAATGAATTCGGCCGATTTGATGCGGGTTGGCAGAATATGATAAACAAGGATCGTTTTCAATTCCTCATCGGAGAAATCATCGAGTTTTGTTTGGGCGCGACTGGCGAAGAATTTTCGCCAGGCATTGTTATCGGGGATGAAGAAAGTAAAAGGCCCGTATGTATTCAGGGTGGCCGACATTTTTGTTTTCTCCAGCGCCTGCACCGAAATGCTCAGCGAAGTATCCTGCTGCAACATATCGAAGGCCAGCACCTGCCGCAGTTGCTCCTGGTACGAGAAAGCATCCTTTTTACAGGCCGGTACCATGGCCATTATGATGAAACAACATATAGCCGGCACCATACGCCATGTACGTGCGGCCGGGGTGATCGTATTTGTATGCATAGTATACACCTGTTGTTGAATTTATTTTTTTTGAAGGTGGGTCGTCCCGGCATAAGTCGGGACGGCTCACTATTTTTGTTATTCCTACCGGTAATAGGGATTTTGTTCCAGCCGCGGATTTTTGTTCAGCTCATCGCGGTGAATGGGCAAATACCAGCCGCGGGGATCGATGATCCTTGCCCTGATCTGCGCCCGTTCGGCCACGGTTCTTCCCGCCACCACCCTGCTGATCAAAAAATCGGGTTGATTTTCGTTGGTAGCTATCCGTACGAGATCGAACCAGCGTTTGCCTTCCATCGCCAGCTCCATCGCCCGCTCTTTCATGATCAGTTCGATGAACAAACTGGTTGGGGCATTATTATCGAGGAAATCATACGGATCGAGCGATACGCGTGCGCGTACTGCATTCACCAGTTCACCGGCTTTGTCTTTCTCTGCAGGTCCCAGATGCGCCAGCGCTTCGGCGCATAGCAGCATTACATCGGGTAACCGGTAAATAATGAAATTGGGATCATTGGTAGGCCGTTCAATATTATCGGTGGTGAGGCCGGTATATTTCCAGAACGTGCGGGAGCCTGCTTCGCGATACGTTCTGTTCAATCCCCGCACCAGGTCTTTCTCCCCATCGAAATAGGAGAACAATACGGGGTTCATCAGGAACGCGCCGGAAATGCCTCTTAAACTGTTGAGTTCCGACAACTGGTAATCGTATTGAATTTCGAAAATGCTTTCTGAAGCATTCTTTTGCGCGAAGATGTTGAACCAGTTCTCAGCCGGCACCAGTGCGTACGTTGAATTGTCCAATACTTTTTGAGCGGCGGCGGCAGCTTCTTTGTATTTGGCGCGCCACAAATACACATCGGTTTGTAAAGCATTCACCGCGCCTTTGGTTACGCGCCCTCTTGTTTCGGCAGGTTTGCCGAATTGCACCGGCACATCTTTTTCTGCAATGGCCAGATCGGCTTCTATCTGGTCAAGCACCGAATCTGCGCCTGCTTTGGGCACCATAAAGTTTACCGCATCGCTGCTGGGCGGCTGTAATACCAGCGGCACTTCTTTAAATGTTCTTACCAGGTAGAAATAACTCAGCGCGCGCAGGAAAAGCGCTTCGCCTACAATGGCATTGCTTTCTTCCTGCGTAAACCGGTTATCGAGCGCGGGGATGCCAGGCACTTTTTCTATGACCGTATTGGCACGGCCGATCACATTATACGGCGCCGCCCATACGGAGCCAACCCGGTTGTTTTCGAATAATTGATAATACAGATATGTAATATCGCTGTTGCTTAACGGTGATATGAGGTCGGCCCTGAATTCGCCCCAGGTAATGAATTCATCGCTACAGGCCTGCAACGCATCATATACCCCGATAATAGCGGCATTGGCATCGGCTTCCGTTTTAAAGAAATCATCCCCTGTCAATGAGTTTTCGGGCGACTGGTTCAAATATTTTTTACAACCGGTAACGGTGAGCAGCAGGCAGGCAGCTAACCATATTGTCAACCGGGTATATTTTATGTTGTTCATTTGCATGATCGTTGAATGAAGGATGGTTTTAAAAGCGGGCGTTTATTCCAAGGGTAAATCCCCTGCTGCGCGGCGTTAAACCGCGGTCGACACCGATCAATGCAGGGTTGTTGCCAAAGGAGGAAATAGAGATCTCCGGGTCGGCGCCGGTATAACCCGTTAAAGCGAAAAGATCATTGGCCGTGAAGAAGGCATCCACCCCTTTCAGTTTTATCTTTTGCACCCAGTTTTTTGGAAAAGTATAATTGAGCGTAACGAATTTCAACCGCGCATAGGAACCGTCTTCTATCCAGCGCGTTGATCCCTGGCTGTTGCGCTGGTCATTGTTCAATGCACGCGGCATATCGGTTACATCACCCTGTTTGCGCCAGCGTTTCATGGTGGTGATGGCCTGGTTATCGGTCGTCATCATTCTTTCGAGATAATACCGCATGCCGTTTATGACATCGTTCCCATACTGGAACTGGATAAAGAATTTAAACCCGAAATTTTTATACCGGAACTCATTGCTGAAACCGCCGAAGAAATCGGGGTTGGCATTACCGATAAGCACACGGTCCTGGTCGTTGATGATGCCGTCGTTATTGAAATCTTCATAAATGGCATCGCCGCCTCTCAGCGTATCGCCGGTTTCACTCAGCAATCGCATCTTGCGCGGGTTCATACCATCCAGTTCATATACGGTATTTCCTTTTGCATCGCGCACCACGGCATCGCCATCGGTGGCATACACGCCTTTGAACACAAGGCCGTAATAAGTTCCCAACGCATCGCCCTGTTTTACCTGCGAACCAAAGTTGGCGTAGTTCTCCGTGAGCCGTAAGGTACCACCCGGTAACGACGTCACTTTATTGACATTACGGCCTACGTTGAATGACATGGTCCATTCGAAGTCGCCGGCCTTTCTGGCGCGAATGGCGTTTACCATTACATCGAGCTCAACTCCGCGGTTGCGGATATTGCCGAGGTTGGTAAGAATGCTGGCGTTCGTATTACTTAAATTCCAGCCGCCTACCACCCCGCTCGAGGAAGGCACGGGCAGGTTGAACAGCAGGTCTTTGGTAAGTTTTTCGTACAGGTCGAGCGTAACCACAATGCGGCTTTTGAACAGATCGAGATCCATACCGAGGTTGGTGCTTTCGCTTGTTTCCCACCGTAAGCTGTTGAGGGCGGGATTGCGTTGGCTTACGCCGTTATTGCCCATATAATTGCCGCCGGCAACAAACTGGCTGATGTAGGCGTAGTTGGGAATACCGCTGTTCCCCAACTGTCCCCACGACGCCCTGAACTTCAGGTCGGTGAGGAACGGCAGCCTCGCCAGGAATGGTTCTGAAGAAGCCCGCCAGTAACCGCCTATAGAGGGAAAATTGGCATATTTATGATCGCCGCCGAATTTTGATGAACCATCGCGGCGCACGGTGAAATTGAAACCATACCGGTCGTTGTAAATAAGATCGGCCTTCGCAAAAACAGAAACGATGGTTTCCGTTGTTCGCGAAGAAGACAACTGGCGGTTGCCGCCTGTTGTACCCAGTGTGCGCAGGTTACCCGATGCGCTTGCATAGGCGCTGGCGATCAGTTGACTTGAATTGAACGTATTGAACGTATTGCCCAGTACAAAATTTCCTTTCAGGTTGGGCGTGAGGTTGCGGCTATAGGTAAGCAGGTTATCGAGGATCATCTGCATGCGTTCATAATCCCGGGTATCAACACGGTTGAAGCTGCGGTCGTTCCAGATAAGGCCTGTCGCTTCCGGCGGAAAATACGTATTACCGTTCTCCCCGATATAATCGAGCGATGCATTGCTGATGTATTTCAATCCTTTTATAATGTCCAGTTCGGCGCGGATATTCGGCTTCAGGTTGGTGCTGTACGCGTCGTTACTCACCGTATTGGCAAACGCAACCGGGTTGTCCATACCGCCGTGCACACCCGGCAGGGAGAAATAGTTGGGCAGCGGGTTACCGTTCACATCGATATCATAAATGGGCAGGGCCGACGACCGCACATGGCCGAGGAAATAAACGGTACCCTGACCGTAGTTGGCATGGTTATTCACCTTGCTGCGCGCAAAGGAAATATTGGCCGAGAATCTCAGTTTATTCGATACCTTATAATCGAGGTTGAAGCGCGAGGTAAAGCGTTTATTCCCGGTATTGATAAACGATCCTTTCCGATCGGTATAGGAAGTACTGAAATTATACCGCATGGCTTCGCCCCCGCCCGATACCGACAGATTATGCACCTGCGCAAAACCCGTTTGCTTCAGGGCTTTCAACCAGTTGGTATTGTTCTGGTAATACTGATAGGCCGAATAAGAAGGATCATCAACAAGTGGTTGCAGTTCGGGGCTCGACGGATTGATATTGCCGGCATTCTGTAAAGCCTCAAGCCGCATCACCTTGTATTCGGAACCGCTTAATACGGGGATGGAAGGCGGCGCTGCCTGCACACTGAACTGCGAATTCAGCGTAATATCCGTTCTGCCTTTTTTACCTCTTTTGGTAGTGATGATGATAACGCCATTGGCGGCGCGGGCGCCATAGATGGCCGCGGCGTTGGCGTCTTTGAGGATATCGAAACGTTCTATATCACTGGGGTTGATGTCGGCGATTGGATTGATGCGGGCGGAGTTTTGCCCGTTCGCCGAATTATCGAATGGCGTTGAAATTATTGGCACCCCGTCGATAATGTATAACGGTTCATTACCACCGCTGATGGAACCGGCCCCGCGAATGCGGATATCCACGCCAGCGCCGGGATCGCCGGAATTGGTAACGATCTGTACCCCAGCCGCGCGCCCCTGTAACATCTGGTCGATGGAAGTAGCGGGCTGGTCTTCCAATACTTCCCCTTTTACCGAACTTACCGCGCCAATCAAATCGCGCCGCGACGTATTGCCAAAACCGTTGCTCACCTGGTCGCTGCGGCGGGCCAGTACCACTACGTCGCTCATGCTCTGGCCGGTATCGCGCGCCAGTTGCACATTGATAGCGGAACGTTCGCCTATAGCTTCCGTTTTGCTTTCAAACCCAATAAAGGAAAAACGCAGGCGGTTAGCGGTATTGCTTACGCGGATGGTATAGTTACCATTGGCATCGGTATTGGCGCCATTGATCTGTCGGTCTTTTTCATTCACTTCAACGACCGTTACCCCATCGATGGCCTGGCCCTTCACTTTATCGGTAACCCGGCCTTTTATGGTTACAGGCGTTTGGGCGTGTGCTTCGATCGCAGTCAGCAACACAAACAGCCATTTATATTTAATGAGTCTATTCATACCTGGGAATTTCTTTTTACTAAACATGAAATCTTTGTCGATTAAAGTGGAAAAGCTTCAAGCTGTAAGCCAAATACAAGCGAAACACCTGTATTTCCTTGTTAACCTGTTAACTTGTCAACCTGCTCCCCTAAGGTCTGGGAAGTAGCACTTTATTAACCTTATACACATACCCCACCGCCGGCGTACCCGGTCCCCTGCTCACCTCAGGTAAGGTAACCGTTGCCACCACACCCGATGCGCTCGTCACCGTAGCGCCGCCATTACTGAACACCAGTTGTTGCCCACCGCCGAGATCGGTATTCTTCGTGCCCGTTAACCCCGCCGGGGCCAGGTTTTCATTGATGATGTGATGCCTGACAATATTACTGAACTGGGTAGCCGTTAATAAAGCACCATTGAGCGTTTTCTTTTTTACATCGAGCCCTATTTCCTCAAAGGCGGCATTGGTAGGCGCTAAGAAAGTGCCGGTGCGGGTATTGACGGTAAGTGAAGGCATTAACGAGGCGCCCTGCACAGCCGCCATAAAGGAGGAAAGCTCGGGGTCCATCGTGGCCTGTCCCATCGCGCTCGTCAATGCAGGCGGCGTGGGAAAAGTATAATCGATGACCTGAATAGTGCCGTTGCTGGCAACAATATCTTTCCTGATAAAATTGTTATCGGCAAACGCAGGTAATATCTGACCGGCCACCGACCGTATCACCCGGGTGCGGTTGATCAGTTCATTTGAGGTAACAACGGTATCGGCAACAAAATAGGCCTCCAGTACCGCTTCGGCATACGAGGGCGACAAAGCCGCAATTTTATCGGTAACACTGTTATCGATACGCGCCAGCGCAGGCGCAATAAATGCATCGAGCGCCTGGTTCGACGGGATTAAAAAAGTGGTCGACAATGGATCGCCGCCCTGGTTGGCCGGCGCCGTGTTCTGCCGGTACTCAATAGAAGTATACACGCCGCTCAGCAGCGGATAGGTTTTATAAAAAACAGAATCCATACGGCCATCGCGGTCGCGGTCATAACTATTGAAGCGGTCGAATGCGCTGTCGGCAGTCAACTGCATCAACCGGTAAAACGTACTGTTCCTTAGTTCGGGATCAGTTTGCAACACTTCTTCGAGGTTAGGCAGGGGCACCAGCACGGTATTGATGCCATGAATAACGCCATTGGCGGCATCGATATCACGCAGGGAATTCACTACCGGCACGCCGTTGATCTTTATAGAGTCGGCAGCGGTTACGTCGATATTCACGAACTTCTTGTTGCGGGTGAGGTACAGCCGTTGCTGATAAGTGGCATAACGCACTTTCAGATCGTAGTAATACCACATATTATTTACAATGTGGAAGCTGAGGATCCTGAAAAGCCGGTCAACCGGAACATCATCAACCGAACCATACCCGTTACTTCCCAGGTATTTTGAAAATGCTTCGTCGGTAGGCGCAAAAACGGTGTACAGGCCGCCTTCGCTGATGAACTGAACCAGGTCGGCCCGTTCGAGCCCCTTGGTGAAAATGCTAAATGCAGGATCTGCTTTGAGTTTGTTGTACAGGAAACCGCCCTTGGGGTTTTCGTCGCCATAATAATCGTTGAATCCTTTTTTACACCCGGGGAAGATCAGTAAAATAAATAAGGGGATGGTGAGGATGGGCATACGCGTTCGCCGCACCCGCCGCAAAGCGGGTTTACCCAATAGCAAGTTGGCCATTCAGCAATCAGTTAGTGGTTAAGCAATACAGTTTCTGGTCGAAGGTGTGGCACACCGCACCTCCCTGGTTACATGTAAAAAGCCACGTAATTTCCGGGAAAACGCTCAAGGCTGAACGCTGAACGCTTTAGGCTAACTCGCGCAATACTTTATTCCGGGCTACATGCCGCGACCCCGTATTTTTGGTTCCGCTTCTCGCCTCCTGCCTTTAGCCTTCTTTCCGCAATTAGTGGTTTAACGGTAACGTTTGTAAATTTCTTTAAAATGGCTCCGGAGCTATGGCACAAATGTTCGTTTTACTGTCATAAATGTTCAAAACATTGGAACTCATGAGGCAAACTGTGCCTCGTTTAAACACCGTGACGCGGTTTTTCAATCGTCATTCGTACATTTAAGTAACAATTCACTGCCCGATCGCTTTGCCATGGCATTTATAAGATATATATTGATTTCCATTTGCCCGTTGTTGTTTTTTACGGCTTCGGCGCAAAAGGCCTCCATAAATTTCACTTCCCTTTCGTCGAAAGACGGGTTGCTGTCGAACATCGTCAATACGATTATAAAAGACCGCCACGGGCTCATGTGGTTCGCCACGGATGACGGACTGAATAAATTCGACGGCACCAATTTTACCGTGTACCGCAACATCGCCGGCGATACCAATAGTTTACGGGTGAATGAGATCCTGACGCTTTGTTTAGACAAACAGGGCAATGTTTGGGTAGGCACCAGCGGGGGCGGTTTAAGCCTGTACGATCGTAAAAAAGATAATTTCACCAATTTCCCCTTCCGGAACGTTCATGGCGGCTTCTCCACCAAATCAGTGATCAGGAGTATCTGCTGCGACCACCGCGGTAAATTATGGATCGCGCAGTTTGAGGGCGTGTATGAGTTCGACCCGGTCACAAAGATCGTGCGCCCCGTAAACCTGGTGAGGCCGGAAGGCGCCAATCGGGTGCGCGTAACGCTTCTTTGTATTTTTGAAGACAGCAAACATCGCATCTGGTTAGGTTCCGATTACGGGCTCTACCTCTACCAGCGGGAATCCGATTCCTTTAAACGGTTCACCCACAACCCGGCCGACCCAAACAGTTTGAGCAGCGATGTAGTGCGAACGATCTCTGAAGACAGCACCGGCAATGTGTGGTTCGGCACTGTTGAGGGACTGAATAAATTACCGGCCGGCGAATCGCGTTTAATTCATTACAAAAACACCGGCCCCGATGCCATTGGCATCAACAGCAATGAGATCAATTGCATTGCGGCCGATAAGGAGGGCGAACTGTGGATAGGCACCAACGTGGGCCTGAACAAATTCAACCCGGTTACAAAGGCGGTTTCGGTATTTGAACCCGACGCGGAGAACATTCACAGCCTTACCAGCAAAAATGTACGATGCGCATTTATCGATAAACAGGGTATTTACTGGTTCGGCACTTTTCGCGGCGGCATCAATAAATACGACCGGAACCTGAACCTGTTCAATCTCAAACTCAGCAACACCTTCCAGGAGAACAGCAACAAGGCAGCTATCATTACCTCGCTGGCCGAAAACAAAAACGGGAACGTATATATAGGTACCGATGACGAGGGCCTGCTTGAATTCGATCGCAAAACCGAAAAGCTGCGGCGGCTCCCTTTTCCGAAAAGTAACAATGTGCCTGTGGCGATATTATCGTTGCAGCCTGCAAGGGATAACCGGTTATACATCGGTTCTTTTGCGCATGGTTTGTATATTCTCGACCCCGCTACAGGCCATTTGGAAAACCTGAAAAAAGGAACCGAACCCGGTGACCTCAGCAGCAACGATATTTTTTGTTTGAAAGAAGACAGCAAAGGCAACATTTGGGTGGGCACCAATGGCGGGGGGGTGAATGTGATGCAGCATAAAAAAGTGATCTTAAAGTTCAAGCCGAACCCCAATGGCCTCAACGAACATGCAATACCCGTAAACGGGTATGCGCGGGCTATTGCGGAAGACCATGAAGGCAATATGTGGATCGGTTCGCATGGGGCCGGCCTCGCCGTGTACAATACGGCTACCCGCTCGTTCAAAGTATTCACCCGCGATAACAGCCAGTTGCCCAGCGATAAGGTGGAAGCGCTGTTGTGCGACAGCCATGGCAGTATGTGGGTGGGAACCTATGGCGGCGGGTTGAGTTTGTTTGATAAAGCAAAGAAGCAGTTTATCAATTTCGGGGAGAAAGACGGATTGCAGAACACCACCATTTACCAGCTGGTGGAAGATCTGCAGGGCCGCATCTGGCTTTCAACCAATACCGGCATCGGCTGTTTCGATCTGAACAAAAAAAGTTTTCGCAACTTCAATAACCAGCACGGGGTACAGAACAACAATTTTGTACACGGCGCGGGCATCCGGTTGTCTGACGGCACCGTGTTCTTCGGTGGGTTGCAGGGTTTCAACTATTTCGATCCCGCGGCGTTGACCACCAACCGTAATGTGCCCGCGGTATTGTTCACCGATCTGAAGATCAGCAACAAATCGGTTATTGCGGGCGACGGTTCTCCCATCAAAGAACATATTAGTGTGGCGCAGGAGATCAGGCTCGATTTCAAACAGAATTTTGCACTGAGTTTCGTTGCACTGAACTATACCAATCCCAAACAAAACCGGTACGCGTACAAACTCGAAGGGTTCGATAAGGAATGGAATTATACCGGCACCATCAATACGGCATCCTACACCAACCTCGATCCCGGCCATTATACATTCCGTGTTAAAGCAAGCAATAACGACGGGGTATGGAACGTGCAGGAGACAACGATAAAAATATATGTAAAACCGCCGTGGTGGGCTACCATTTATGCATACATCTTTTACTCCCTGGTGATAGCGGGTTTGTTGCTGTACAGCCGTTACCGTGCCATTGCGAAGTGGAGAAGAAAATTCGCTATAGAGCAGGAACGCACGGAAGTACGGCGCATGCAGGAACTCGACCGGCTGAAATTACAATTCCTCACCAATCTCAGTCATGATTTCAGAACCCCCATTTCGCTGATTATGGGACCGGTTGAACAACTGATCAATGAAGAAACCGCCAGGTCAAAAACCGATAAACTGCAAATGATCAGGCGCAATGCACGCCGGTTATTGAACCTGGTGAACCAGTTGCTCGATTTCAGAAAAATGGAAGAGCATGAACTGAAACTGCAATTATCAAAAGGCGAATTCGTTTCCTTTATAAAAGAAGTATGTGAATCGTTCCGTGATCTGTCGGAAAGAAAGAACATTAACTTCAGCTTTACCTCGCAGATCACTCAGTTGCACACGCAGTTCGACCGCGATAAAACGGAGCGGATCTTATTCAACCTGCTTTCGAATGCCTTTAAGTTCACGCAGGCCGGCGGCGATGTGGGGGTTGAAATAAATACCGCGGAAAAACAGGATGGCAGTGACCGGCAATGGGTGGCCATCAGGGTAACGGATACCGGTGTTGGCATTCCGCGCGAAGACCAGGAAAAGATCTTTGAACGGTTTACACAGAACAATACGCCCGAACATATTTTAAACCAGGGTACGGGGATCGGGTTATCGATCACCAAAGAGTTTGTAAAAATGCATGGCGGCGCCATCGATGTAGAAAGTATTATGGGAAAAGGTTCGGCGTTCATAATACAACTACCGTTGAAAGTACTGGCGGAACCGGCTCCTTCGAACCCAATAAACAACCATACGGAAACGCAGGCCCTCAATGTAGAAACAGCCCCTGTTAGTTTTGAAACGATCACTGAAGAGGAAACAGAAGCTATACCCGATGCACTATCAGTTCTGCTGATAGAAGACAATGAGGATTTCCGGTTCTATCTGAAAGACAATCTCCGGAATAATTATAAGATCCTGGAAGCTGCGAATGGAAAAGAAGGCTGGCAGAAAGCGCTGGCCTGTCACCCCAGGTTGATCGTAAGCGATATCAGCATGCCTGAAATGGATGGCATTACGCTGGTAAAAAAACTGAAAGCCGATAAACGAACCAGCCACATCCCGGTGATATTGTTAACGGCCATGACCGGTGAGGAAGAACAGTTGCGCGGACTGGGCACAGGCGCCAATGATTATATCACGAAGCCATTTAATTTCGAGGTGCTGCATGCGAAGATCCGGAGCCTGCTTAATTTGCAGCTCACCATGCAAAGCGCCTTTACAAAACAAATAAAGGTAGTTGTACCGGAAGTGCAGTTTGAATCGGCCGACGAAAAGTTGTTGCAGGAGATAGTGAGTTACCTCGAAAAGAACCTTACCAATTCGCAGTTGTCGGTAGAAGCATTAAGCAAAGAAGTAGGTATGAGCCGGAGTTCGCTGTATTCCAAATTGCTTGAGCTAACCGGTCAGTCGCCTGTTGAATACATTCGTTCCTTCCGCCTTGAAAAAGCAGCCGTGCTGATGGAGAAGAGCCATATGACCATTGCAGAAATAGCGTACCAGGTAGGGTTTACGACACCGAATTATTTTGCCAGGTCGTTCAAAAGTAAGTTTAATGTACTGCCGTCGGAGTATATAGCCAGGAAAAGAGCGAAGTAAGAAGCAGGAAATACAAAAGCAGGGTTGATAGAGTTGATCCATAATTCACTAAACAAAAATTCAAGTACGATGCCCCAACGATATATACAAATCTTTGCACTAGGGTTCGTCCTTTTAGCCAAACACTCACTGGCGCAAAAAGCCTCACTAAAAGAGACCTTTAAAAACGACTTTATGATCGGTACCGCACTCAACCCGGCCCAGATCATGGAAAAAGATACGGCTGCGGCGCGGCTGGTTTTGCAACATTTCAATGCCATCACCCCCGAGAACAGCATGAAGGCAACGCACCTGCACCCGGAGTGGGGTAAATATAATTTCACTGTGGCCGACCAGTTGGTCGACTATGGCAAAAAACACCAGATCAAAATAAACGGCCACACGCTTATCTGGCATAGCCAGCTGCCCAACTATGTAAGAAAAATAAACAACGCCGATTCGCTGCGGCAGTATATGAAAAACCATATCACCACCGTTGCAGGCCGGTATAAAGGAAAAGTTTTTTCCTGGGATGTGGTGAACGAGGCGCTGGCAGATGACGGCTCCCTGCGCAAATCGATCTTCCAGCAATTACTTGGCGAGGAATATATAGCAGAAGCGTTCCGGCTGGCACAGGCGGCGGCACCCGATGCCGAATTATATTACAACGATTACAATATAGAACAGCCAAAGAAAAGAGCCGGCGCCATAGCATTGATCAAAAAACTCCAGGCAGCCGGCGTAAAGATCGATGGCGTGGGCATCCAGGGCCACTGGCGGGCGTCGCATATTCCGTTAGCGGCTATAGAACAAAGTATTAAGGAATTTTCAGCCCTCGGAATAAAAGTAATGTTCACCGAACTGGACCTGACGGTGCTGCCCAACCCCTTCCGCGGCGATAATGCCGACGTAAGCGCCAGAACCGCAAATAGCACCAATGAACTGAACCCCTACCCTGCAGGCCTGCCCGATTCGGTACAGGCAACGCTCAGCAAAGGGTACGAAGACCTGTTCAAATTATTCTTACAATATAAAGATGAAGTAAGCCGCATCACCTTTTGGGGTGTGCATGACGGACAGTCATGGCTGAACCATTTCCCCGTACGCAACCGCACCAACTATCCATTGCTTTTCGACAGGAACTATCAACCCAAACCGGCGTTTTATGCGGTAGTAGGATTAAAGGCGGATCGACCTTAAATGACGGCTCGCCTTTCTTTTTAATGTGAAGCCCTCCTGAAGAGGGACACACCTTGTACCCGTAAGGCCGCGCCACCTGGCACATCCTGCAATGAGACAATTGGACTATATTTTGAGAAGAATGGAAAAGAGCGCGATCAGGATAATTTTCGATTTCTTGTTAAATTTGGTTAAGGAAAAGATAACGGTTGCATTGCCTGCCATTTGATCAACGAGTGAGGTGATCCCCTCTCACCACTTCCCTTATACCAACGACCGCTGTTCCCGGGCATTTGCATCTGTCTTTCCATAATACTTTATTAAACGCCTGTACCTGTTGCGAAGATCGTGACAAGGGACGGCTTTGCCTTCTCACTAATCAAGTTGTCAGCTATTCAAACTTTTCACCATTAAAACGCTCTGTCTATGAAAAAAGATCTCTTCAAACTACTAACGGTTTTATTATTGCTTACAGGCTGCGCAAAGAAAAGCGGCCTGCCCCAAAACAACGAAGCGGAAGATCCCGGTGCATCGAACCCACCCCGCGAAGAAGCTACGGCTGTAGTTAACGCCGGTACGGTACAACAAAATATCAGGGGATTTGGCGGCGCCAGCATCCGCGGCTGGATTGCAGACCTTACCGCTGCACAACGCACAACGGCATTCTCTACCAGCGGCATCGGCTTAAGCGTATTGCGCGTACGCGTGTCGCCCAACAGTTCCGATTTTGCATTAGAAAAACCAACCATCGATGCAGCCAAATCACACGGCGCTACCGTTATTGCATCAGCGTGGACGGCCCCCGCATCGATGAAAACCAACAACAACCACGTTGGCGGAAAATTAAGAACGAATGCCTATGCCAGTTATGCGGCACATTTACGCAACTTCTGCAATACGGTTGGCGGCGTAACGGCAATTAGTCCGATCAATGAACCGAACATTACCGTCAACTATGAATCCATGGAGCTTACCGCACCGGAAGTGGCTTCCTTTGTGGCGGCCGAAGGCAGCAATTGCGGCGCACCTATAATGGCGCCCGAAACGTTCAATATGGATAAAACGTATATGGACACCTACCTCAGCAATGCCACTGCCAGATCAAAAACGGGGTATGTATGCGGACATATCTACGGCAAAACGCCTTACGTGTATTCACCCGGTAAAGAGGTTTGGATGACGGAACACTACACCAATACCAATACTGCCAATGGCTGGCCGGATGCATTGGGTGTGGCCAAAGAGATCCATGATTGTATGAACGCCGGGTATAATATGTATGTATGGTGGTATATAAGGCGCAGTTATGGGCCGATGGATGAAAGCGGCAATATTACCAAACGCGGTTATGTGATGGCGCATTGGGCCCGGTATGTGCGGCCCGGTTATTCAAAGATCTCCTGTACTGCCAACCCAACGAGTGGTGTATATGTAACTGCATACAAGAGTGGCTCAAGGGTAGTGATCGTTGCCATCAATCAGAATACTGCGATCACCTATCAGCCGTTCAGCATTACCGGCGCCACTGTTGCCGGGTTCAACAGGTACAGAACAACCAGCAGTGCCAATCTTACTGCAGATAATTTCGCGATCTCAAACGGAAGTTTTGGAATTAATTTACCCGCGTCGAGTGTGACTACGCTTGTATCATATTAGGTGAATGGTGAACTTCCGATTACCATTTACCGCCATTGGTGCCCTCCTGAATTCCTTTCAGCTGAATTCGCCTTCGGCTTTCAGCTTTCAGCTGTATTTCATCAAACCAACCATTAAACACAATGAAACACTTATCATACCTCCTCCTGCTGGCGTTATTCGCCAACTGCACAAAAAACAACAACGGCAAATTGCCACCACCTGAAACAACCAACTCCATCGCCAAAGAAGAAGTGATTGCCAACCCCACCTGGTATGCAGAGGCGCGGTGTTTTCTCGACGGGCCGGCGGGTGCATACGACGACCTGGCGGTGAAGGACCCGTCCATCGTATATTCAGGCGGGCGGTATCACCTTTTCTATACCGGCCGCGATAAAGGCACCGGCGGATCATGGCGCATGGGTTATGCCAATGCCACCACCATTGCCGGATTGAGAACGGCCGGCCGTACTTATATGAGCGCACTGAATGCCGGCTCTTACTTTTGCGCGCCGCAGGTATTCTGGTTCCCGGTAAAAGGTAAATGGTTTCTGATCTACCAGAGCGGGCTCGGTGCATCATTCGCCACATCAACGGATGTAGGCAACCCATCCTTATGGACAGCCAACCGCGCCATGGGCTTTACCGATGGCATCGATTTCTGGTGTATTGCCGATAACAGTTATGTATACTGTTTTTATTCGGCGCAGGATGGATCGCGCACGATCAAAAGACGGCGCACCACCATTGCCAACTTTCCATATAACTGGGAGGCCCCAACCGTAGTGGCAACCAGCACCTTTGAGGCGCCGCATGTGTACAGGAATAAGGCCGATGGAAGATATTATATGATCGTGGAAGACATCAACCGCTACCAGGAACTGTGGACAGCCACTACCCTCGGCGGTACCTTCACCAAAGTCGCCGAACAATGGGCCGCTATCGGTAACCTGCGTTTCCTTTCCGAAAACTGGACCGGACAGGTATCACATGTAGAAGCGATCCGTTCAGGCGTTGATGATAAAATGGAGGTCAACAATATCGACCGCTTACAGTTGCTGATCCAGGGCGTGCCCAATGGCAATTATGGCGATTATGCCAATATACCCTATGATTTAGGGATTATCAGGAATTATCAATAGTCAATGGCTTGAAACGGCAAACGTGAAATGACTCGCAAATGGAGCATTTACGAGCTTGCAGTGCTCGAATTTGGATTGCCTGGGGCTGGTAAATTGTTGAAAACGGCCACATATACCTAAGCAATGCATATTATTAGTTTGAAATGATACAGTATTATTAGAACTAATACCGTTTCCTGTTTGCAGGGATAAATTTTCATTTATTGCAGTATGATTATTGTTTGCCAGGTACTTTTTTAATTTATTTCGGTACGCGTTCTGTCAGCACCTGTCCGGGATAGATAGAATTGACTCTTTTTCTGTCGGCGCAGACATTGCGCCGACAACTTTTGTCCATTATCTGTCAGCGCCGGCTCCGCGCTGACAGATTTTTGTCATTTACTGTCAGCGCAGGCGCATTTTCTGTTGGCGCGATCACCGCGCTGACAGATTTTGCTCATTATCTGTTGGCGCGATCACCGCGCTGACAGATTTCGCTCATTATCTGTTAGCGCAGACACCGCGCTGACAGATTTCCCTTGTTTGCTGACAGTTTCGGGGTCCGAGCAAACAAATTTTCACTGATTTCAGTCAGTAAAAATGGCGTATTAATTACTAATGTTAGTGATCAAACGTAAAAATCAATAGGGAAACCCATAAAATACCGCTTTTAACAGGAAAAAAATTATTTCGATTTTGAAGCCCCTTATATTTGCATTCTACAAAGGCTCCGAAGCTATTCCCAACCATTCAGACTCCCGCAGCAAAAAGAGATTGAGTAACCAATACACAAAAACATTTTATCGGTTCAGTCCTGATTAATAGCACAGCAATTATAGTTTTTAACCCTTAAGGACTTTTATGCATGAACCGGATAGTTACTAAATACAAAAAAAACCAAAGTCATATTGCTTTAACAGCCCATCGTGTTTTAGAAAAAATGCCCGGCAATCCGGTGTTCCCTGATCCACCCGCAGCATTGGCTAAACTAGCAAAGGTGCTTCCACAATTTCAGAAGGCGCTTGCTCAGGCAGCAGGGCGCGACAAACATTGGGTGTCAATTAAAAATGATAAGAAAATAATCGTGCTTGATCTTCTGGATAAATTGACCAGTTATGTAACAGATAAAAGTAAAGGGGACAAAACCATAATCCTAAGCAGTGGTTTCAACGCAAATAAGGAACGGAGTAAAACAGGCAGCGAACCTTTTATTGAGAAACTGGAAGTTAAACTGGGGGCAGCCGGCGAGGCTACAACCATAGCCAGGAATGTAAAAGGCACAAGAGCTTACGCACATCAATATACTACAGAACCGCCCGGACCAAAAACTGAATGGGTTGCGGTAGGCAGCTCTGTTAACAGGTATACTTTCCGGGGACTTACCTCCGAAAAACGGTACTGGTTCAGGGTTGTTGCCATAGGCAGCCGCAACCGGAAATCTTATTCGCCGATTGTGTCGAAGGTGATACAATAATACTATCAATTAATAGCAATCCGCCTTCTCCCCACACTACAAAACTGTAGGAAGAATTGCATTACTGGGGACTGGCGCACCGCAAGAAAGTTATTGGGAAATGAGCTCTATCCCCAAAGAGCAAACGTAATGCGGGATGTTATTCTTTTTTTTTCTTCTCGAAGTCGAGCAGCCATTGTTTGCGCCAGATACCACCGCCGTATCCGGTCAGAGAACCATCTGCGCCAATGATCCGGTGGCAGGGGATCAGGATAGCCACTCTGTTAAATCCATTCGCATTCGCCACCGCTCTTACCGCGTTGGGCCGGCGAAGACCGGTTGCCAGTTGAGAATAAGATGCTGTATTTCCGAAAGAGATGCTGCGAAGCGCATTCCAGACGGATTGCTGAAAATCAGATCCCGGTGTGTGCAATGGAATAGTGAACGTTGTTCTTTTTCCGTCAAAATATTCAGTTAACTGTTGTTCCAGCAGTTCAAAATGTTTGTTTTCCCCCTGAACGATCGTTGCATTAAGGGAACGCGCAAGCGATTTGAATTCTGTTTCCAGCATTTTCCTGTCGGTAAACTCCAGCAGGCAAATGCCTTCGCCGGTAGCACATGCATACATAGTGCCTAAAGGAGTTTCGAGGCGTTTGAGGTCTATCACCCCCTGCGCCCGGCTTTTATTGGGCGAAACGCCGAATATCTGTTTAAAGGAATCGGCGAACCCGCTTACCGACTCATACCCCGAATCGTATGCAGCGCTGGTAACAGGTTCACCTTCCCGGATCCTTTTGAAAGCGGTATTGATCCTGAACATGCGCTGGTAGGCCTGGAAGGTAATGCCATGATTTTTCAGGAACCATCTCCTGATGGTATAAGGATCGATACCGCGGTTAAGCAGGTCGGCATCTTTGATCTTTGAACCGGGGTTGTCTGCTATCTCTTTCAGGATCTCCCTTATTTGAACAGGCGTTTCATTTAATTTTTCCAACGGACGGCAAACCTTACATGGCCGGTAGCCTTTGAGGATCGATTCTTTGGCAGAAAAAAAGAAGGTGACATTTTCCCGCTTTGGCTTTCTGGCGGTACAGGAAGGCCTGCAGAAGATCCCTGTGGTTTTCACCGCGGTAAAGAACATTCCCTCAAAGGATTCATCCTTTTCCACACAGGCTTTGTACATGATATCAAAAGTCAATTCCATATTTGATTGATCTTGTATGGCAAAATTAGCCGCACCGCCGGAAGCAGGCAACCGAAAATTTGACAAGTATTTTCGGCCGAGGCCGCAGCCCCGCTTTACATTTTTATATCGTTCATTTATAATGCCATAACCACATACTTCTGCCCCCTCTTCGTACTGAACACCAACACATACCCATGATCATCTTTCTTCGATTTGATGTTCAATGATTTTATGGTAACCGGCGCGGCGGTTCTTACTTTACAAACCCCGCCCACCTTTGATGTTATTGTTGCTGTTGTGAGTTTATGATCTTTCCAGTTCATGGCCACTTCAAAATTACCGCGCGCTTTTAACCCGCTTACCGCCCCTTCTTTCCAGGCATCGGGTATGGCGGGCAACAAATGCAGTTCGCCTAAATGACTTTGCAGCAGCATTTCGGCAATACCGGCAGTGCCGCCAAAATTTCCATCGATCTGGAATGGCGGATGCGCATCGAAGAAATTCGCATAGGTGCCGCCCCTTTTGAAACCGGTGCCTGACTTGCCGGTATAATACAATAACTGCCGCACCAGCGAATAAGCATGATTGCCATCGAGCAACCTTGCCCAAAAGTTGATCTTCCAGGCCTTGCTCCAGCCTGTACCCTCATCCCCTCTTATCTCGAGCGTTTTGCGGGCCGCGGCTGCAAATTCGGGTGTCGATACCGGCGCTATCTGCCGGCCGGGATGCAACCCAAACAAATGCGATACGTGGCGGTGATGCGGGTCAACATCTTCATAATCCTTATCCCATTCCTGCAAATTGCCCTTAGCGCCTATATGCAGGGGATATAATTTCGCTTTTTTCGCAATCAGCGTTTCGCGAAAATCTTTATCGATGCCCAGCACCTCACCTGCTTCTATCAGGTTGGTGAACAGGTCCCAGATGATTGACATATCCATGGTAGTCGCAACGCCAATACCTGACGTCTTACCCTCGCCGTATTTGAAATCATTTTCAGGCGAAGTAGATGGCACCATAATGAGGTAACCGTCTTTTTCAACAAGCCAGTCCAGACAAAACTCCGCTGCGCCTTTCATCAAAGGATAAGCTACATTTTTTAAGAACCGGGTATCGCGGGTAAAACTGTAATGCTCCCACAAATGCTGGCACAACCAGTTACCGCCCTGCGGCCAGTTGGCCCATTTGGGATCACCATCGCCTTTATTACCTACGGGATTACTCGTTGCCCAGATATCGGTATTATGATGCGCTACCCAGCCGTTCATACCATAAAATTCCTTCGCCGTGCGTTTGCCCGTAACAGCAAGGTCTTTCATCAGGTCAAACAGCGGCAGATGTGTTTCAGACAAATTCGTCACCTCCGCCGGCCAGTAATTCATTTGCGTATTGATGTTGATGGTATAGTTGGAGCTCCACGGTGCGCGCAGCTCTTTATTCCAGATCCCCTGCAAATTAGCTGGCGTGCCGCCGGGCCGCGAACTTGACAACAACAGGTAACGGCCATAATTGAAATATAATTCCTCTACACCCGGATCATAGGCGCCACCGGAGTATTGCTCAAGCCGTTTGTCGCTGGGCAACGCGGCACTCTTATTGGTTCCTGTAGTGTCTTTTATCTTAAATGAAACCCGTTTGTAAAAACGCTGGTAATCGGCCGCATGGCGGGCTAACAGGGAAGCGTATGACTGTTTGAGCGCTTTATCCAAATAACTTTTTGCCAGCTGATGTTCATCTTTTCCTTCCTTATTCGGGCATTTATCAAAACCGTTAAAACTGGTGGCCGCAGAAAGATACAATACCACTTCGCTGGCATTATTTATGAGCATACCACCGGCATCAGCGGTTACCGTTCCACCGGTATTGATGGCTTTTACGATCATTTCATATCGCATACCGCTGCATTGTTCGCCGGTACTGTCTTTCCAGATGATGGGATTTTTATGCTTGTTATAATAGCTGGGATCGGCATGCGCGGGTGCGTACCCTTTCATCACCAGTTCATTCTTTCCAACAGTGCTGATCTCTGGCTTCAACTGGCTTTGGGCGCCTACGCGCAGGTTCAACATACCTGGTTTGTTTGCAGATAACCGTACAACGATCACCTGGTCGGGCACCGATGAAAACACCTGGCGTGTGTAGGTTACGCCTCCGGCATTAAACCGGGTTGTGCTTACTGCATTTTTCAGATCGAGATCGCGATAATACGCCGATGTATTGGTATCGCTGAGTTGTTGTTTAATGAGCAGGTCGCCCAATGGCATGTACGATTCGGTGAACAGCCCCTGGATCTTTTTTGCCAGTGCGCTGGCCTTTTCAAAATCGCCTTCCAGCAAAACCTTTCTCAATTCAGGCAAATGATTTACGGCATCGGGATTGATGACCTTTGGAACGGGTCCGCCAGACCACAGCGTGCTTTCATTCAACTGGATCAACTCTTCACTCACACGGCCAAACACCATACCGCCCAGACGGCCATTGCCTACGGGCAAAGCTTCCGTCCATTCCCCGGCCGGCGCTGCATACCAGAGTTTTTCATTGTTCTGACCAATACCGCTAAAAGGAATTAACAGGAAAAAGAAAAAACCAAACAATACGTGCTGCTTACTATTCATATGGCAATTTTAAGGCAGGCCGTAAATTAAGGCATTTCAGTAAAATATACACAAAAGCCCCATCGAAACAGGGCTTAAAAATGTAAAAAACACGTATATTCCAAACAAAACGAATTTCGAAAGAAGATATTTGTATGCGGCATCTATTATTGTGCCCCCTGGCGGTAATTGATCCTTTTCCAAAAATCTGTTTTATAAAATTCGCCCACAGGCAGGTATTGGTTATTGATCACTACTTTACTTTTCTCAATAAAGCTGATCTTATTGAGCGCGATGATATAGCTTTTATGGATGCGGCAAAATAAATGCGCCGGCAACTCTTTCTCAAAAGAAACAAGGTTTTGCAATGTTAAGGTCTTGTTTCCGTCAGTGGTATAAATGGCCACATAATCACGCAGCGATTCGAGGTAAAGAATATCATTTATTTCAATGCGAAGTAATTTATACTCACATTTCACGAAGATATAACCAGGTTGCCCTATCAACTTATGCTGAAGCACCGGAAGTTTATCAATAGCTTTTAAAAAGCGTTCGTAGGAAATGGGCTTTAGTAAATAATCCAGTGCATTATATTCATAACCGTCAATGGCAAACTCGCGGTAAGCGGTAGTAAGAATGACCTTACACTTGTTAGCTGAAAGCTGCATAAATTCTATGCCCGACATTTGGGGCATTTGAATGTCGAGGAATACAAGATCCGCTTCACCGGCCTGTACCCGCTGAAGCCCACTAACCGGGTCAGTAGTTACATCTGTCAGCAATAACCCATCGGTACTGCGGATAAAACCAGCCAGCACATTCAAAGCCAATGGCTCGTCGTCTATCACAATGCAGCGATACATATTTATAGAATAGGAATTAAAAGTTCGGTGCGGAAAATATTTCCGTTGTTCTCCACTTTAAGATCATAACGATCGGGGCTATAAGTTAGTTCCAACCGGCGAACGAGGTTTTTTAGCCCAAGCCCGCCGCCGGGGGCTACCTGCCGTGCGGAGATCTTGTTACTTACTATAACCTGTAATTTGTCGTTCAACCGGACGGATGCAATTTG
This sequence comes from uncultured Niastella sp., assembly GCA_966211305.1. GTDB lineage: Bacteria > Bacteroidota > Bacteroidia > Chitinophagales > Chitinophagaceae > Niastella. The sequence continues at coordinate 36,445 of CBIHPC010000019.1, read as the reverse complement.
TAAAGGATGCTGCGGGTCTGACAAGTCACCGTATTTCAAGGCATTTTCCACTATCGCGGGTAATAGCAGCGACATCACCCTGCATTGCAGGGTATCAGGAGCCGCTTCGATTCGACAATTCAACACAAAATCATATCGCAGCTGATGAATGGCAGCCATGCTGCGGACAAATTCCAGTTCTTTTTCAAGTTCGATAACATTCCCGTGTTGGTAGGTTACATAACGCATCATCTCGCTTAATTTTAGTACGGAAGTAGCCGTTTGCGGATGCTTATCAAGCGCGAGGGAATAAATATTGTTCAAAGAATTAAAAAGGAAATGCGGGTTCATTTGTACCTGCAGAAAATTCAACTCTGCTTCCCGGTTATTACAACCTGGATGCCCATAAAACAGAGAAGGATAAACAGGTGGATATTCTCAGTGTTCAAAAGCAAAAAGAGATGGAAGAACTGGTTGCTTATTTAAAAAAGTTCAGGCCCACTAAAATTGCCGTAGAGTCGGATAAAAATACCGGTTATATCATGAAACGGTACCGGGCATTCAAAAAAAGGGAAAAACCATTGGGCAGAAATGAGATCGATCAGATAGGGTTTCGCCTGATGGAAACGTTCAACCTCGACACAATTTATGGTGTCGATGCCGCAACATTAGCGCATGATCTGCAAACCGGTAAAGATTCGGCAGCATTCCGGCCTATGCTTGACAGCATGTATGCAGACTGGGACTTTATCAGTGACGATAATATCAGCAAAAGGTACGAACAATATTATAAAGCAGATGAACAACTGGCGCTCTCCACTTCATTGATTGACTATTTTAAATACACCAATTCTGATAAAATTCTCAACAGGGAATTCGGGGCTTACCTGGTTGGCGATTTTACCCTTGGCGACGTGAGAGGAGCGGATGCGCTGTCAATTGGTTGGTATAACAGGAATTTAAGGATCTACCGGCATATACAACAGATCACCACCGCTCCCGCCGATCGCATCCTGGTGATCTTCGGCCGGGGCCATATCCAGATCCTTAAACATTTATTTGAGTGTTCGCCGGAGTATAAATTGATAAAATTCGGGGAGTTGAAATGAATATGTAAGCCAGCCGACATTAATTTGATTTTGTAAAGAATATATTGCGCTTTTATATAAATAATATGCAAAAAATGAAACTCAATTTCAGAAGGTGTGATCTGCCCGGGCTGGCAGTTGCCACCCTGCTCTTTGTATTTATTTGCAGCAGTATAGGAATAAATGCACAAACGGCTGCCGGCATCCCGGCAAAACCAGAGGATATCAGCCCGCTACTGATCGGTGAAAAAGTACCTGTAATACAAACACCGGACGCTACAGGAAATAATTTCGACCTGAACGCCGCCATTGCAAGGCAACCAACGATACTGATCTTTTACCGGGGCGGATGGTGTCCTTACTGCAACAAACAGCTTTCGGGTATCCAGGAAATAGAGCCTGAACTAAAAAAAATGGGTTACCAGATCATTGCCATAAGCACTGACAGCCCCGACAATTTGAAATCGTCAATCACAAAAAATAAACTGGAGTATACGCTGTTATCAGATGCCGACCTCAACATATCGAAGCAGTTTGGGCTTGCCTACCAGGCGCCTGCCGCCTACGACAAGCTGTTGCCGGTATCTTCCGGCGGAAAGAACCAGGATAAGTTATTACCGGTACCCTCGGTTTTCTTTATCAGTAAAAAAGGAGTTATCAGGTTTGAGTATATAAACGTAGATTTCAAACAACGCATCAGTTCCGATCTGCTTAAGGCCGTGGCAAAGGTTGTGGTAAATGAATAACAGACGCAGCAGGCGAAGTGACTTTATTTATAGAGGTGTGCCACGTTTTGGAAACGTGGCACACCTTTTATGCTTACCAGATACTTTTTAAACTACTTACCGCTAACTTTTTTATTGTTATATTCTCCGGCGATTCAATACGCACCTGAGTGAATGGTTTGGTTGGAAAATAAATGGACGTCATGACCGTTAAACCGCCATCGGCAAACATTTCAACCGAATTCACATCCAGGATCAATGAAAGATCCATACTGCCGGCTTTACTCAACCGCGGGGCTACATGCCTGGCTGCAAAATCTTTTTGAAAATTGGTTTGTCCCGACCTGCTGCGGTCGATATAATATTGCTGCTGCGCTTTATCATATCCAATGGCCACTTCTTCACCGGCATCATTCGACAGAACGATCGAATAATCGCTGTTCTTTTCGAGGTTCAGATCCAAACGGGCCGGAAATGTTATTTTGCCTGCCTTTGAAGCAACATCAAAAGATTTTTGCACCTGTATATTTTGCAGCACAACCGGTTTTGACTGGATCTTCTTCAATTCTGCAACCGGTTCTGATGCCACATACATTTCATTACCTGCACGTTTCAGTTTTAATTCACGGGCGATAGTCATTGCGTTTCGCCAGGTGGTAGCGGGTACAATATTCGCATAAATCCAGTTGCTCATCCAGCCTAAAAATATTTTACGGTTGCCTGTATTGCTCCACGTTATACCCGCATAATCATCTGGCCCGTAATCGATCCACCTGGTATTGGTATCGATGGGCGTGAACCGGCTGCCGTTGAAATCGCCTGGAAAATACTGCGTGGCAGAACCGCCGTTCGGTCCGCCGGGATTGATACTAACGATGAGCACCCAAACTTTTTTCCCATTATCGTCCAGCTGAAACAGATCGGGGCATTCCCACACGCCGCCATGCGCACCCAGCTCTTTCCCAAACTCGCTTTCTTTCGTCCAGTCCTTTAGATCGGGTGATGAATAAAACGTAATGCAGTCTTTGGTGGCCAGCGTCATGATCCATTTTTTTTGCGGTTCGTACCAGCACACTTTGGGATCGCGGAAGTCGGTAATACCCGGATTTTTCAGCACGGGGTTGCCGGCATATTTCGTCCAGGTTCTGCCCTCATCGGTACTATAGGCAATGCTTTGGTTCTGGAAGTTATTCCTGTTCTCTTTTTCTCCGCGCGGATCATGATGGGTAAAAATGGCCACCAGGGCATTGTTGCCAAACCCGGCCGTATTGTTTTTATCAACCACGGCGCTGCCGCTGAAAATATAACCCAAACTGTCGGGGTACAGGGCAATAGGCTGCTCCTGCCAGTGAACCAGGTCTTTACTGGTGGCATGCCCCCAATGCATAGGCCCCCATATGGTGCTGTCGGGATAGTGCTGAAAAAATAAATGCCAGGTACCGTTATGATAAACCATTCCATTGGGGTCGTTGGTCCATTTTTGTTTGGGCGAAAAATGGATCTGCGGCCGGTGCGGTTCGTGATAGAGCTGCTGCGCCCTTGACGCACAGCCGCTGACGATCATTATGCTCACCAGTGAAAAAAATACCGTCGTTTTAATCATATAACAAGTTTTAGAAAAGACTGATGATCTATTCTTTACTATCAATAGCCCGGGTTTTGTTTATATAATCCTTTCGTAAACGTGATCTCCGATTGCGGAATGGGCAGGTATTCATCGCGGCCTGCCGTAAATACAGCGGTGGCCAAAAATGTACGCCTGCTTTTTTCAGCGCTTATATAGTCATTCAATACCTGTGCCGCAGTGCCCCATCTTACCAGGTCGAAGAAGCGCTGGCCTTCGGTAGCAAACTCCAGCCGCCGTTCCCACTGCAGGGCGGTACGCGCATACGACTGGGTAAAACCCGCAGCCGGATAAGGCTGCATATTATAATTCGAAGCAAAGGTACCATCCATTTTCTTCAATCTTGCTGTACTGGCCGCCGCCCGGGCCCTGATCTGGTTTATAAGCGGCAATGCTTTATCAGGTTGCCCCAGTTCAATATACGCTTCCGCCTGCATCAGCAACACATCGTCGTACCGGATCACATCGTAATTTTTTGCAACGCCCATGAACGGGCCATTCTTGAAATATGACGAGCTGGTGGCCAACTGCTGGTTCCGCATCGTATGAAAATATCCATATACGCCGGGGTCGCGCACCCAGCTGTTGCTGAAGAGTTTTGTATTGTCGTATTTGTACACATGCCCGTCGATACCCACGGTATGATCGATCCGCACATCGACAGTTGCCGTGGTTAAATCGGGAATGGTGTTGTTAAATGAATTGAATTTGGGCAAACCGCCTGCATCGGTTGTATAGGCATTGACGAGGTTCTGGCTGGCCGCATGAAAACCGCAGCAGCCATACTGGGGAGCGCCATGCGGATAGTTCAGTCCGTCTTCATAATTCAATCTTCCTGCTGTAGTACCGTCATTGATCGTAAACTGAATGGCAAATACCGACTCGGGCCCGTTCTCTGTTTCGGGCAAAAAGTTGTCGGCGATATCGGCACTTAATGCGTATTTGCCCGAGGCAATAACCGACTGGCATAAGTCCACCACTTCCTGCAGCCTGGCCTGGTTGATGTTGATCACCTTATGTTGCTCATTTTGTTCATATGCCTGATAAAGCCGCAGCTTCGCCAGGTATGCCTGAGCGGTATATTTGTTTGGTCTTGCCTTATCGCTTTGGCTTTCAGGCAAATTATCAACCGCAAACTGCAGATCATCCGCTATTTTATTCCAGCTCTCTTCCCAGGAAAGATCGTTCGATACGGTCAATATATCTTCCGACGTGGCATTTTCATCGAACTGGGGAATGTTCTTATACAGCACCTTCATTAGAAAATAACTGTGGGCCCGCAAAAACCGCAGTTCCGCCAGTCTTGATTTCTTTTGCGGGAAGCTGGCTTCAGTAAGTTCATTGACCGCGCGCAATGCCACGTTGGCGCGGGAAATGGATTTGAATAAATTCTTCCAGGTGCGTGACACGAATGATTCCATCGTGGGGGTTACCAGGTTATAATGTTCCATGGCATCTACTTCGCCCACATCACCGGTGCCGCCGCCGCCTTTGTAGGCATCATCGGAACGGACGCTGCCATATGCCCACATGCTGTAGATGGGGCCGATCATATCGCCATTACCGATTGATGCGTAGGCCGCGGTTACCAGTCCATCAACGGCCGTTGGTGACGTGAGGGCCGACGACGACAATACGCCGGTTGGGGTATACTCCAGTTGTTTTTTGCAGGAACCGAAAAACAGAACGGCGCCGGCGATACAGGCTGTTATATATTGATGTTTCAGTTTCATTTCACTACTGATTTGTGGTTAATTAAAAAGATGCATTAACACCGAAGGTGAAGGTTTTGGGTACGGGTATGGGATCGAGTTCGATCCTTTCGGGATCGGGGCTCTGGTACTTTTTGTTCTTAAACCAGAACAGGTTCTCGGCCATGGCAAACAACCGTAACGCTGTAAAGATGGATTTGGGTTTCACATTATATCCCAGTTGCAGGTTACGCATCTTGAAATAGGAAGTGCTCACCATAAAGTAATCGGAAGTGCGGCCTTCGTTGTTATTGTCTTTAAGTGTAAGCGCCGGAATGCGGGAGTTTGTGTTTTGCGGCGTCCAGGCGCTGAAAACGCCGGGACCAACGTTTTCGCGGCTTTTCATGAGGTTGTTAAATAAAGTATATACGTCGAACCCTTTTCTGCCGGCCACGCCGGAGCCGAAAATCGAAAGGTCGAACTTTTTATAAGTAAGATCTATCCGCAAGCCATATTCCAGTGCCGGCAAGGTAGTACCGATCCATGTTCTGTCGAGGTCGCTGATAAGGCCGTCGTTATTTACATCTACATAACGAATTCTGCCCGGCCCCGCCCCGATCTGTGTGGGCGCTTTATTCACTTCATCCTGTGACTGAAAAATGCCATTGGTTTTATAACCGAAAATATCGAACTGCGAATGGCCAATGATGGTATTGATAAGGTTACCCGCATAGGCCGGACGAACACTTTCGGGCAACTCGGTTATCTTATCCCTGAAGTGCGCAAAGTTCAATCGTACATCATAGCTAAAATCGCCTGTTCTTTCGCCCTGGTAACCTACTACCAGTTCCCAGCCTTTATTGGTTTTCGAAGCGCCGTTCACCGCTTTTTGCTGCCCTTCGCCCAGTGCCGATGCCACGGGCGGCGTAATTAAGATACCGGTTGTTTTGCGGGAGAAATAATCGAACGAACCGTAGATCCTGTTCTTCCACAATGTAAAGTCGATGCCCGCATTTATTTCATTCGTTGTTTCCCATTTAAGATCGGCATTCTGGGCCTGCGTTTGCACAAAACCCGAAGGCAGCGTGCCGGTATTGGCGCCGGAAAGCGAATAAGCGGTGCCGATATTCATATATTGTTCCCAGAAACCTGCGGTAAGCTGGTTCTGTGTAGTGCCATATCTTGTATCGAAAAGGCCAAAGCGGGCCAGGTCGCCAATCTGCTGGTTCCCTACCCGGCCGATGCCGGCGCGTAATTTGATCTCGGAAAATAATTGCTGAAACTCCATGAAACTTTCCCTGTCTAACCGCCAGCCAATGGAAGCAGCGGGGAAAACGCCATAGCGGTTATTGGCGCCAAAACGGGATGACCCGTCACGCCGAAGGGTGAGTGCGGCCAGGTATTTATCGGAAAAATTGTAATCGATGCGGCCGAACAATGAATACAAACGATTACCGGTCGATCCGCCGGAAACGTTGGTGTTACCGGTACCGGCGCTCAGGGTGAAGTATTCTTCGGTTTGAATGGCAAACCCTTCTTTTTTCGTATACTGGAAATTGAGATCGGTTTTGATAAATTCGGTACCGGCAAGGAATTTAATATTGTGCCGGTCGTTGATATTCCAGTTATACCGCACCGTGTTGGAGAAAGTATAACTGAGGTATTTATTCTGATCGAGGGCAAGACTGTTGGTAGTTCTGTTGAACGCGCCTTCTGTAAAGGTGGGCAGAATTGTTTTATTGAGATACGTAGCATAATCAGCGCCCATCGTTGACCTGAAGAACAGGTTTTTGACGGGTTGCACTTCTACAAAAACACTCCCGAAGGTAGAGAGGCGGTTGGCGTTATCCCATCTTGACAAAAACTGCATATGCAGGGGATTATTCCGGTCGGAGTACCCCCCACCCGATGCGCCGGCAAAGGTGGCGCCATCGCTTTGATATACCGGGATCGTTGGCGCCAGTGTAACCGCGAGGAATGTGGTAGCTGCCCCGCCGATATCGCGCGCGGTAAGCGTTTCGTTTGAATTGGCCACCCGTATGTTTACGCCAAATGTAGCTTTATTATCAAAAGCCCTTGTTATGGCATTGATGCTGCCGCTCATACGCTCGTAACCGGTATACCGCAACATGCCGGTATTTTTCAAATAGCCGAGGTTCACTTCGAGCGATGAATTTTTATTGCCGGCAGAAACGGTTAAACTGTTATTGCTGACGAGACCGGTCTTGTACATTACATCCTGCCAGTCGGTATTGCCTGCGGGCGTAGCCGGGTCACCGCCAACAAAAGGCTTAACGGACACTGCATTCAGTACCGGGTTATTGAAGTCGTTGTTCCAGTCGAAATCATAGATCTCGCCATAGGCGGAAGCAGGGTCCTGTTTGTCGTTGACGGAAGCCTGCCACAATGCGCGGCCGCGGTCAACCGAATTCAGCATCTTAAACCTGACGGATTTTTCAGACTGTGCCGACAAGCTGCTATTCAATTGAAAATTTACTTTTCCATTGGTGTTACCGCCGTTTTTAGTTGTAACGATAATAACGCCATTGGATGCACGGGAACCGTATACCGAAGCAGCGGATGCGTCTTTCAACACCTGCACCGAAGCAATAACTGCGGGATCGAGATTTTGAAACACTTCCGGCCTGGTAGTGGGGATACCGTCAATAATATACAACGGGTCGTTCACCCCAAGGGTATTCGATCCCCTGATGAGGATGCGCGAATTGGAGCCATTGGGCGAACCGCCATTCTTTTCAATGTACAAACCGGCCACGCGACCCTGCAGGGCCTGCATGGTATTGCCCGAGCTGTTGTTCTTTACCGGCGTAAGGTCTACCACGGCTACAGCGCCGGTAAGGTCTTTTTTCCGCTGCGATTGATAACCTATCACTACAAATTGTTCCAGTTCTTTTTCACCTTCTTCCAAATCGATGGAGAGTTGGTTTGCATTGGAGGGAATTTTGATCGCCGTGGTTTTCATTCCAACAAATGAAACGGTAACCAGGTCGCCGGGTGCGGCTTCAATGGCGAATTTACCGTTGGCATCGGTAACTACCATTTTACCATTAACGGCCACGGTAGCTCCTGAAAGGGGTGTGCGGCTGACCTTATTGACAACCTCCCCCGAAATCGTTTTTTTCTGGGCGTAGACCATTGCCGACATTAGTAAAGCGGCAGTGATCAAAAGCAATCGTTGCATAGTGTTAATTTTGGGTTGAAAGAAGTGCTAAGATGTAAGTTGTAAGTGCTAAGTTTTAAGTTCGTTAATTGCATTGCTGTCTGACTCTTCTTCAGCGTAGAAATTGTTGCTAACTTTTTTGATCTCATCGGTATGGTAAACGGGACAGGCGCCGGCATACGAGGCAATAAGCGCGCCCAGGGCGCAGGCAAAGTCGAGCATGGCGGCGGGTGGCGCGTCATCGATCAGTTTGGAAAGCATCCCGGCCAGGAAAGCATCGCCGCTGCCTACGGTATCGGCTACCTGTACGCGATAACCGGGGTGCCGGTAACTATTTCCGTTCATATTCAACATGGCGCCTGATGCGCCGAGGGTAACCACAATGGTGCGGATTCCAAAACGGTCCTGCAGCAATTGTACTTTATCTGTAACAGTGGGCAAAGTTGCATACCGGCCTGCGATCAGTTCCAGTTCTTCCTGATTCAGTTTTAAAATATCTGCTTTATGAAGTAATTCTTCTACCACGCGGAAGCTGAAATGCGGAGGTCGTAGATTTATATCCAGCACTTTTGTCTTTGCGGCTTCAAGCAAAGTGAACAGCGTGTTGGCGGAGGTATGATAGCGGCAGGCCAGACTTCCAAAAACCAGGTAGTCCGAATGCTGCATAAGGGAAGTGAATCGTTCATCCCAGATGATATGGTCCCAGGCGGAAGGAAATACGATATCATATTTCATTTCATGGGCATCGCCGGCGTGGCCATACACAATACCGGTAGGATGATACCTGTTGGTGCTTACGTATTCAGTACCAATGCCCCATTGCGACAATAACGCCAAAAGATCAGCACCGTGTTTGTCGGTCCCCACACGGGAGATCAGCGCGGTATCGCATTTGAGTTTATGTAAATGATAAGCCACATTCATTGGCGCGCCACCCGGCCATTCACCCGCCGGTAAAAGATCCCAAAGCACCTCACCGTAACAAACCAGTTTCTTTGATATTGTGTGTTCGCTCATAACGAATATTTTAAAAGGCTGAAGGCTAAACGCGGAACCCCGGAATTCGAAATGCCGGCATTTAATCGTAAATAACGTATATCGCGAGCTGGCGTTAAGCCTTAAGCGTTCGGCATTAAGCGTATTTCAGCGTTAGGCAGTATTAATGAATTATTAGTGTTTTTTCTATCTGCTCCAGCGATTTGCCCTTTGTTTCGGGCATCAGTTTCCATACGAACAGCAGCTGCAGTACCATCATCACGGAGAAGAATAAAAAGGTATTACCGCCGCCCAGTGTTTCCGCCAGCATCGGAAACGAAAACGCAATGATGGCGGCCATGATCCAATGGGTAAAACTGCCCAGCGTTTGCCCTTTTGCCCTTACCTGGTTGGGAAATATTTCGGCAATGAACACCCAGATAACGGCGCCCTGGCTGAAAGCGAAAAAAGCGATGTATACCAACAGGTAAATGGTAACCGACCAGCCGCTGAAATTTTGCGTATAGAAAGCCTGTGCTACGAGGCCGAGCGTTGAGATCAGCCCGATAGAACCGATCAGCATCAACGTTTTTCGGCCTATTTTATCAATAAAATTGATGGCAATAAGGGTGAAGATAAAATTCACAATGCCGATGCCTACCGTGGAAAGCAAAGAAGAGGCGCGGCCAAGGCCGGTCATTTCAAAAATGCGGGGCGCATAATAAATGATGGCATTGATGCCCGATACCTGGTTAAAAACGGCAAAGGCGATGGCGAGAAAAACCGGGAACCGGTATTTGCGGTGGAGCAGGTGGTTAACATCGCCGGCTCCGTTTTGAGCCTGCCTGCTGTTTTTGATCTGCGCTATTTCTTCTTCGTACCCAACAGGCATTATTATCTTTAAAACAGCGGTAGCTTCTTCCACTTTACCTTTTCGGAGTATGAGCCATCTTGGGCTTTCAGGCACCAGTTGAAGCAGGATGAGAAACAGTAAAGAAGGAAAAGCCTGCACCCCCAGCATCCATCGCCAGGCGGTTTCTCCCTCCTGCCCGATGAGGTAATTGGAGAAATAAGAAAGTAAGATCCCCAACACTATATTGAACTGGAACAGGGCCACCAACCGGCCTCTTTTTTCTGCCGGGGCGATCTCGGAAATATACACCGGGGCGGTTACCGATGAAGCGCCAACACCCAGGCCGCCGAGAAAACGGAAAAGCAAAAACACATGCCAGTTGGTGGCAAAAGCAGTGCCGAGAGAAGAGATGAGGTAAACAGCCGCGATCAGTAATAAGGTATTCCGTCTCCCGATCCGTTCGCAGGGAATACTGCCAACGAGGGAGCCAATGACGGTACCAATTAAAGCAATGGAAACGGTGAGGCCATGTTCAATGGAAGAAAGCGACCAATAGTTCTGGATAGATTGCTCAGCGCCGGAGATCACTGCTGTATCAAATCCAAATAAAAACCCGCCCAACGCAACAACGATACTCCACAAAAAGACTTTTCTTTTGTACATACGACAAGCAATTTTTTGTAAACATATCGTACCGGAGGCCCGGTAGCGTAGCAATACCGTTTCAAAGAATTATTTACGGAAAAAAAATGCCCAAAGCAGATAATTCGTTAAATTTCAATAAAGAACAAATGCTTATCCCCGTTTATTTGTAGCCTGTTTTTAGATTTTGTAACCCGGTTTATAGATATTGTTTCCTATTCACAGGGTACAATTTTCTCAAAAAATACAAACCGGCTCATCATTGCATATATTTATATAAGCGCACGAAATTTTTGATTTTATTGCCGGCCATAATATGATACGATCACTTTCGACCTGTTTTGCTTTACGTTTGCTTTGCCCTGGTATTACCCGTTATTTCATACCGGCGGTGCTGGCGTTTTTATGTATTTGCGGCTGTACCGGTCAAAAGTCACCAGCCGTTTTTACCATCGGGTTTTCGCAATGTGTGGAATCGGATGCCTGGCGGAAGACCATGCTCGAAAACATGAAAAGGGAACTGGCGTTTCATCCCAATATCAATTTCATTTACCGGCAGGCGGATGGCAATAGCCGGAAACAGGTGAGCCAGGTAAAGGATCTGCTGAAAAAAAAGATCGACCTGCTGATCATTTCGCCCAACGAGGCCGACCCGTTGACCCCGGTGGTAGAGGAAGCGTTTTCCAAAGGCATTCCCGTTATTGTAGTGGACAGAAAGATCTCCTCGCCCCTGTATACCGCGTATGTTGGGGGCGACAATTACGAGATCGGTAAAATGGCCGGGCAGTATGCCGTGAACGCATTAAACGGCAAAGGGACGATCATTGAAGTAACCGGCCTGCCGAAATCATCGCCCGCCATTGAACGCCATAAAGGCTTTTCCGATGCTATTAAAAACTACCCCGGTCTGCAGCTCGTACACCAGGTAAACGGCGAATGGTTAAACCAGACCGCGAAAAGCGAGTTTGCAAAGATCGCGTCGCAGTACCCCGATGTGCAACTGGTATTTGCGCACAACGATATGATGGCGCATGGTATTTACGAGGTATATAAAAACAGGGACACGGTTCTGTACAGTGGCACGGTTAAACAGCAACCGGCCATTATCGGGGTTGATGGCCTGCCAAACGCAGGGATGTTATTTGTATCGGATAAAAAAATAACCGCCACCATGCTGTACCCTACCGGCGGCGAAGAAGCCATCAGGATAGCGGTGAAGATCCTGAACAAACAGCATTTCACAAAAGAGAACCTGCTGCAGACAACGGTGATCGACTCTACCAACGTGCGTATAATGCAATTACAGGCCGCGAAAACGCAGAGCCAGCAGCAACAGATAGAACGGCAGCAATCGATGCTGGCAGAGCAAAAAAGGATCTATAATAACCAGCGCACTTTTGTTTATATCCTGGTCACCTCACTGGTGTTGTCGATCATATTGGGTGGACTGGCGTTTTATTCGCTCCGCGAGAACCGGAAGATCAGTACCCAACTGCAGCAGCAGAACCAGGAAATACTCGATCACCAGGCGCAGTTGGTAGCAATGTCGGCCAAGGCAAAAGCCGCCAACGAAGCCAAAGTGAACTTCTTTACGAATATCTCCCACGAATTCAGGACACCGCTCACGTTGATACTGGGTCCCTTGGAAGAATTGCTGGCCAACAGCAGGAATAATTACAGTACCGGCCAGACGCTTACCTTAATTCAGAAGAACGTTTTAAGGCTTTTACGGCTGATGAACCAGTTGATGGATTTCAGGAAAATTGAGGTGGACAAAATGCGGTTAAAGGCATCGGAGAACGATTTGATCACCTTTGTTGCCGACATTATACAATCCTATAAAAGCATTGCGCAGAAACGGAGCATCGATCTCCGGTTGATCACCAAAGAAAGACAGTTACCGGTATGGATAGATGTGAACATGATGGATAAAGTGATCTTTAATTTATTGTCGAATGCTTTCAAGTTTACGAAAGACAATGGGTATATACATATTTATATAAGCAGGGCCGACAACAATGCAATCATAAAGATCGAAGACAACGGCGTAGGTATGTCGTCAGACGCCATTACACATGCGTTTGATGTATTTTACCAGGGTGAATATGAAAATTACAAGGGGTCGGGTTTGGGTCTTGCGTTATCAAAGGAACTGATCACACTTCATAAAGGGACTATTACCGTATCGAGCGAAAAATGGAAAGGCACCAGTTTCGAGATTAAGCTGCCCCTCGGCGCCGCCCATCTTGAAGCCACTGAAATAGTGGAAGAACAGGCGGAAACAAAACAGGCTGTATTGTATGAGCATGAAAAAATTTATACCGCCGACCTTACTACCGAAACGGCAGTCAATCCTGCGACCGAGGAAACAACTACGGAAAAAGAATACTCCATATTGATCATAGAAGACAATGCCGACCTGCGGCAATTTCTGGTGGGTAAGTTAAGTGGGCAATACGAAATATTACAGGCCGATAATGGGCAATCGGCCCTGCAACAGGCATTCGATAACATTCCCGACCTCATCATTTGCGATGTGGTAATACCCGGTAAAGACGGAATGGCGCTAACATCCATATTCAAAAATGATTTCCGCACCTCGCATATTCCCATTGTACTGCTGACAGCCAAAACAGCCATGGAGCAGCAGATAGAAGGCATGAAAAATCTGGCTGACACGTATATTACCAAACCATTCAACATTACCTTTCTGCAGCAGACAATAAAAAGCCTGCTAAGCAACCGCGCGCGGTTGAAGGAACATTTTACCGGCGAGCTGCCCACCAATTTAAAAACGCAGACAATAGGAAAAAGCGACCGGAAGTTCATCAACGAGTTTTCTGCATTTGTGGAGAGTAATCTTTCCAATGAAGAACTAACGGTTGATACTATTTGTAAACAAATGGGTATTTCGAGGGTGCAGCTCTACCGTAAGGTAAAAGCCCTGCTCGACATCAATGTGAATGATTACATTTTAAACACCCGATTGCAAAAGGCGAAATACCTGTTAAAGAACGAGACCTGCGCCATTGGCGAGATCGCCAGCAAAACGGGCTTTTCGTCATCGGCCTATTTTTCGAGTGTGTTTAAATCGAAGGTGGGGATGACGCCGAAGGAGTTTAGGGAGCGGTAGCATAGTGGACTGTATTCTTTTAGCTATAAAAAAAGCTGTATCGGATTGATACAGCCTTGTAAGTATAATTCAGAATTTATATTCTCTTTTTATATGTCTTACGGAGTTAATGATTACGCTATTTCCTTCTATTTCATAAACAACCAGGTAAGGGAAGCGGTTTATCCGTATTCTTCTAAACAGAGGATTAATCGGCGGATAATGTAAAGGTTGATTGCTGATCTTCAAATATCCACTTTCAACTTCTTCGATAAACTCAAATCCTAATCCTTCTTTTTGTTTTTCATACCATTCAAAAGCTTCCTGTAAATCCAGAATAGCCTCTGTGTAGTATAATTTCGTAACTCATTCCGGCTTGTTTTTGCCAGTAATTATGTCTTTAGCTTCCTGCCAACTATAGGTTTTACTTTCTCCGCTTAAACGTTTGGCCCTTCGTTCTTCAAAAAGCTTTATTTCTTCCTCACTGAACTCATATTCAAAATCATCTTCCTCGTTATATTCTTTTGCCACTGCGTACATCAACTTCAACAATTTCTCATCCCCTTTATCTATATATTGATGTAATTTTTGACGAATATTTGCTGCTGTCATAAACGCATTGATTTTCAATAAATTTAATATTTTTCTAATGATTTTCCAAACGGGAAGGCCTGATCAATTCGTTAGGCAAAATATAAAATTGACTCGGTAATCTAAGAAAAGCCAGGTCTTAAGAAGCGCCTGGCTTTATTAATACAGCCTCTGTTTTTATCATTAATAATGTATTGGTTGTAATAACTATATCAGGAGAACTTTTAATCAAAGGGATCAGGTTAATACTTCGTTGAGCTACTTTCATTTTCGGTCTCCATTTCCCCTAACAACTTCTCCAACGCCTCTTCTGTCATGATCTCCTGCAAATGATTAAAGAGCACTCTTTCCTCAAACCTTATATGCGCTCCCAGCAAATCGGCGAACTGAAATAATAACTGTTTATCGCTTCGGTTTTGTGAAATACTGTCAACAAGCGTATACAGTTGTCTATGCTCCTTTTCTGCCTGTTCGCGCAAAGGATCGCCAACCGGTAGTTTGCTGAACAAATAGTCTTCCTCTTTTTTAAAATGCCCGCGCAGGTCTTTTTCAAAGAAATCAAGCACATACCTGCTGATCAGTTCAACAGGCACATCAATACCAAAATCGTGTCTTATCTGCCATACCTGCAATAAGCCAAAATGATGTTCTCTTGAAAATTGAACGAATGCCTTACTACGTTTTATCGGTTTATGCGTTTCCATGTTATTCAGGGATTTACTGGAATAACAAAGATATTTATGGATGGACCTTTTGAACCTGACAGGCGTCATTCCCCGGGTTGATTAGGGTCATAAATAAGCATAACACGGTTTGAAACCGCCTACTGCTCCCCCTCTTCCTTAACCGACCAACTGCCGTTAAGATTGCGCAACTCTATGGTTCTGCGTGTTGGCTCCGGATATTTGTTGTTTAACGACTCAACAGAGAGCGTGAAGTTAACCCAACTGTGCAGGGAAACATTTATAGGTATTTCAATACTGTGTTGCGTGAGGGGTACTTCTATCGGGTTGCCCCATGTATAAGAAATGGTAGTCTTTTTTCCATACCTGGTTTTCCAGGTTAACCCAATGTAAACGTTACCCGCGCTTTCAAACTGCGTGAATAACATTTCGCCGGCTGTAAATGACAATATTTCCGCCTTGGGCAAATCGTACGATACGGTTAGAAGGATCTGTTTTGTGTTCTGTTCCTTATTATCATAGGCAATGGCGGTGATGACCGTGTTTTCGGTGGTTGGAGGCGCAGGCAGCAGGAAATTTTTTCCGTTTAGCCCGATGTCCCCCTGTGAACTGTCGAGCCATACGCGCTGCCCGTTTTTCAGATAATATTCAATCGTCACTCTTTTGGCTAACGCCGATTCCCAACTTATAGAAATATTTTCGCCAATGTATATAAAATACCGGTCGGCCTCCAGCTTTTTCATTTGTGCAACGGCAACCAACTTTTGCATTATCAGCGTATATGCCCCATCATTGTAGCCGGGGATATTATTGAACTGTATATACATGACGCTGATCTTACCGGGAGATACATTCAATGGCGTAATGATCTTATGAACCGGGAAGTTTACCGTTTCATGCCCTTCCATTATTCTTTTATTAACCGGTAAAAATTGCCAGTATGCAGAACCGCCTGTATGCTTAACCGGTTCCCAGCGTAAGCCTGCCGATACATCTATTGTTATGTTATTGTCTGCCAGGGCCTGGGTGGTAATATCATAGTCGTCATCGCCGAAAAGAAAGGAGATATATAAAGTTGGCGCAAGCGCAGCTGCCGCCTCTTTATCGTCCTGATCGTCCGGCACCAGCGGGTCTTTGGAGGTATTTGTAAGCAGATATGTGAACCCGTTTTCAATAAGGGCTTTGGAATCATAGGTAATATAAACGGGCAGCGCCTCTCCGGCTTCCCGTATTTCACCGTTCACCTCAGTTTCTTCCAGTACGGTCTGGCCCTGTACAGGATGAACTACATGCGTGTATGCATCTTTAAGCGGGAGCGTTTTTTTCTTCGGGTCTGGCGGATTAAGTATTGCCAGGTGCCTGGCCACAGGAATAACGCTGTCATCATATCCCGGTATGTTCCGATAGTCGATCAGGAAATTACCCGGAGCGGTATCGGGGCACGAGATGTTGGATATTACAAAACGTACAGCGGCTGTGGGTTCCAGCACCAGGTTCACCGTTGGATAAACCGACCAGGACGGCGGAGTTGTTTCATTGCCCGCTATAAAAATTGCAGCCCACTGCTCCGGCAGGGTTAGCGCAAGGTGCTCTACCACCTCAGCGGTAAGCATCGTTTCAAAATTGAAGGTAAAGGTTGACGGGTTCCCTTCAGCATTACCGGTTAGCGACAATATCTCGCCGGTGTTATTAATAACTGAAAACGTTAGCTCGTTCACAGAAGTGTCGTCTGTGCGAAACAGTACCTGTTCTCCGTTTACATTTAAAATGGTAAAACAATCCGACCTGAGTTTTTTCATGTGATTATTGTCTTTAAATAATTTAAACAGGTTCTTTCCAATAGGTATAGCTTAATACCGGCGGGGCCATAATAAAATCTTCTGCCTGCGCTGCTATTTCTTCCACGTTTACATTTGGGTTTACCGGCACGCCACGTTTCCGCAGGGCGTCGATAATATGCTTTCGCACGGTTGTAGCCGGTTCGCTGTTGATCGTTTCCTTTAACACTTTCATGCCGTTTACATTCGGCGGACCGGTTACAAATTGGGGCTCTGCCGGCACCACAGCATGGGCATAATCCTGGAACCGGTATTTAAAATATTCCAGGTCAATTGGCACCGACTGATCGGGAACAGGTGCACGCGGCCTAACCTTAAAGCCAACCAGTACGTTCTTTACTACCGCTTCTTTTGTATAACCGATCGCCCGATTCTCCCAAAGCGATTTAGGTACGTTGCGGATAATGGCCGTTACCTCATACTTTATTTTAGGGTTCAGCACTCCTTCAAACTTTATCTTAACCGTGTGTTTCGAGTTAAAGTCACCGTTAGCCACCCCTACCATCCCTACCCCAAACTCTTTATTGCGGTCTGCCAATGCACCCGGGTTAACAAATACCAGGTTTTCCGCGGGAATTATGCCGTTTGCGTCTTCTATGTAAATTTCAAATTCTTTTGCCGGGATGATGGTAGAGGTTTCAAGCGTGGTATCATCGGGGTTAACGATCCAACTGATATCCTCATCGTTCTTCCTGTTTTTTGCCAGGTCCTCAACAATGCCGGAAGTTACTTTACCCAAACAATAAGTATCTGTTGGCACGGGCGCGCCGCCTGCTGCAGTGCCGTACAGGGCCTCATACTGCCGGGTTTTGTGAGACGGCGGCAGGAACGATTCTTTAAAGTCCTGCCAGCTGATGGTGGTCGTTGCTTTCTTCCCAGACGCGCCAAAGGAGATATTGAAAGAGATAATATACAGGTGAATGGTAGCAATACCCGAGAACTCCGGTCCCCAGATGAACATATCTGCGCCGAGGCTTACCGAGATGGTTTTGGTAACTGAAGTGAAGAGCAGATCGAGGCGGAAGGTGTAGGATACGCCAAAGCTCAGGTATAACCGCGCTTCATAGCGATATGGCTTCCACGCGATCAGGAAATCGGCGCCTATAATAAACCATGCCTTCAGGTTGCCGCTGTTGAAAGTGGCCTCCAACGACCCGCCTGCCATAATACAGGTTGGCGTAAGCGCAAAATACATCCCGCCCTTAATGAACACTTCCCGGGTTACCACCCAGTTAAAACCGAGCCGGGGCACCCTGGGGTACCAGACAGGCGGCGTAAAGCTGGGATGGTAGCCGCCCAGTGTAATTACAAAATCACCCTCATGCTCATTCGGCGCCGTCCACAAATAAAATGCAAAGCCGCCGGTTAGTACGCATGATGTTGATAACAGGTAGGAGGCCGGTGTTAGTTTGGCCTCAACGGAAAACACACCTATATCGGGCAACAATTTTACCAGCAACGCCAATTGCGCATAGGCCACCACCACCGGCGATTTAGACGGCACAGCCACTGTTGACATGCCTATGATCCCGATTTCAAGATTGGTACCGAAAGCGAATGAAAGCAGCGCAAAGGATTCCACCAACTGGAACGATGTAAACTTTACCCCGGCGGCCAGCCAGTTTTGCCCTATTTGCACCGGCACCACGTTATCGCGAATCAGTACTTTCAGCGCCTCGTTCGGGTCGGGCCCTTTAAAGGGGCTTTTCTGGTTGGGAACAAAACCCATCGTCAGCGGAAACTGCGGTACCGTATCGATGGTTGGCAATTTAAGCCCGCGGTTATAACCAAACCCTGCTGCCACCCCGGTTACAAAAAAAGCCGGGGGCCCGCCCAGCGGCGGTGAAGAAAGCAGGGCGAATATAAACAGCGAAGGATGACCGTCAACGGAGGCGTAAGAGCCCAGTGCCGACAGGTTAAAAGCACTCAGGCCAATGACAGCCATACCGCTGTATTCGGTAATGTTATTCACTACCTGTTTTAAAAAGCCTGCGCTTATTTGTACCGGCCCGCTCTGGTAAGCGATGCTCAATCCTGAGAGTTCAAAATCCGGGTCGAATTTCTTCAGCGGATTACTTACTCCCAGGCTGATCAGATCAATTTTCAGTGCGGTGAATATCAGCGATGCGTCGAGCAGTAATGACACCCGTCCGTCTTTATAAGCGAGCCCTGCCCTGTCAAAATAAACGGGCCCGATCGTTTTTTGCAGTTGCACCCAATAAGCATTATTGTCTTTAGCCGGTGTACCGGCAACAGGCATCAACGCAATTGCAGGAGCCTTTTTTGTTGCAGTACTTAGTGGCACTTCGTACTTATTATCCATACCCAGTTTGAGCACTAAGGCGCAATACAGGCCTTTTTCTATTCCTTCAGGCATTTGGGGCAACGTAGGATAATCAGGACCTGCCTTATCGGTTATCAGTTTATTAAACGTTATAACATCCGGTTCTTTTATCTGCCTGGCGGCGCCTATCAGTTTAAAATCATCCAGGCCTGCTTTACCCACAACCGATTCCAGGTTAGCACCTACCAGCGGCAGGTTGGCAAGATCGATGTCTATCTTAATATCTATTCCAAAAACGTAGGTCCATTCGCCCGCTATCTTCCTGGCCACAAAAACCGCCGTGCCGTAACTGGCCGATGCAGCCGCCAGCACCAGCGACTGTTTATCGGTAGTAAAATCATAATAAATCCTCGCTTCCTTCAATGACAGATCGAGGTCATCGGGTATCGGCGGCACTTCGTCGAACCCAAAAGCGTGGGCAATATCGGCAAACTGCAGGTATCCATCGGGGTTGATGGCCGCCCATGTGGCGGTAATGTTGCTGTTTGACGGGGTGCTTTCGAATACAAGGGTAAACTCAGAACGGCCGATATACAACTTTCCCGACAACACTTTTTTATAACCGCCTTCTTCCAATGCATTCATTGAAAAACCGGCCATGATCTTCAACTCCTTATTGGCCGCAACCGGGATGTTGCCGGTAACGGAAAATTCGAAGGATCTATCTAACGTATTGATAGTAACGGAAAGGTCCTGCAAACTAATGCCCTGTATCCATTCCGGCGGTTCACCCGCACCAAAAGTTTCAGCCAGGTAGTTGCTGAATTCGCGGATATAAATACGTTGGTCCTTCCCGGTTTTACCGGTAAAGATCCAGCCTTTTTTGCCGTCCGTTCCATTATAATCAGCGGTTATGGCAATATCTACCGAACCTACCGTAATTGTTCCTGCGAAGCTGGCTGTTTGTACTGCTGCAGTATATTGTACGGCAAAACTGAGGCTGTCGATGATCAACAATCTATTCTGACCACTGTTGATCTCCCAAAAACCTACCAGGCTGATCTCGAAAGAATAATCCCCGGCTTTCAGATCGAAATTCAACGTCTCAACAAACAGGATCTCCGGAACGTTCACCGGGTCCCCTACAAACTGCATTATAAACTCCCGCACGCTTAATTCGGAACCATCGGTTAGCGAACCCAGGATTTCGAAATTGGGATAGCTGGCGGAAATAAACAGGGAAGCCTTATCGGTAAGCGAGAGCTCACCGCCAATATTCAGATAAGGCTGCGGGTCGCTGAATGGCGTCATCACTTCAAAACGAAGGAACACGTTATCGGCCCTGAACGTTTTACCTGTGCTTTCAACCGTAACAATAGTCCAGGGCTCCTCATTGCCAACTTCCAACCCGATAGTATCTACGCTTTTACCGTTCACATCAAAATCAAGGAATAACGATTTAAAGCGAACATAATCGGCCACATCGAAATGTGGCGGGATTGCGCCTTTCAGGTTGACGCCTCCAATGAATTTACCTAAAACATCGAGCGATGCGTTGATCGACTCCGTTATATCAGCACTTAGCCGGATAGCCCTTTCCGGGTTAATTATCTGAACCGAAAGCGGCAATTTGTATTCAGTGCCGGATACATTGAACGGAATAGTGGTAACGAGGGTTACATTAGGAATAGCGACGCCATCATTTTTGACAGGGTTGGGTAAAACGTAACTCTCCATTTTGAATTGTACCGTACAATTTTTCGCTACCCACAGATCCACGTTCTCAATGGCAGTACCATCAAGATCGATCGAAACAAATTCAGAACCGCCCTTCTCCAGTTTGACCGGGCCGGTTATCATTTCGTTTTGAATACCAAGGAAGTCACTGATACCGGGACTCATGGATCTTACATCCATGGTTCCGGCGAAGGTCAACCCATTTTGTTTGCCTTCATCAGGATCTGACAGGAAGAAAAACGCAGGCGGGTCGGGTATGGCAACATATGTAACCGATGCAGCCAATGTATTGTCAAATGCCGGGATGGCTGTGACCAGTGTCCATTCCGTTCCACCGGTAGCCTTCATGGTCAACGCAGCGCATTCCTGCAGAATATAGAATTTTGCATTCGCATTCATACCTTTAAAAGGTATACCGTCGCCTGTGCCTCCAACCGTAATGCTATTGCTATCGACATTTTTTATTGAAGCGCCCGATAATTTCAGTGTATTGGCGGGAAGATAGTGAGCGGCCAGAACCGTGATGCCCGGCGACCCGAGTATAGTAACATCGAGCGAGAACACACCGTCCTTAAGGCTGTCTTCAATGATCTTTTTTAATTGTTCAATGTCCATCGGCTTCGTTGTTAGGATTTATTTTCCAATGCGGTTTCTTCCCCGAAACTTTGATTAGTAAGATTTCCGTAAATGCCGGTAGTAAAGATGTCTTTCTTAACTGATCTGCGGTAAATAAAATAGAAGCTGCGGGTAAAGCCCCAGAAACCGGTACCGCTTTTTACTCCATCCGCAGGGTCTTTCAGAAAGTAGAAGGTCGTCGTCCTTTCCGTATTATAATTCTTCCATTGATTTTTCAGTATATCGGTCAGGTCTTTGGAGGTCTTATAGCCCGGCACCCCGTAGATCCACTCATCGTAAAACATAGAAATATTTCGTAACCGGGTGCAGGTGAGCCATTTTTCCAATACTATGTTCCGGGGAAGCTTGTGGGTATAAGTTCCCTGTCCAACGCTTACCAATAAGGTCTGCGGATTAACGTAGTTTTTGAAATTATCTGTCGGTACGCTGCTTTCGCTGCCATGATGCGGCACCTGGAAAATAGCGCACTCTTTAAAATGCGCCTTTTGATTATTGTATAAGTAGGTCAACGTTTCTTCTGTGGAATCGCCCGTTAAAAGCGCCTTATCCGTATCAAACTTTATCATTGTACACAGGCTCACCACGTTATTAGCGGTGGCAGACTCAGGAGATTGAGTGGTTTTTACATTACCGGCAATAATGGTAATACTCCAGTCCTTGTTGTTGGTAGTGGTGCCTTCCTTTATCACATAGCCGGTTTTCGGAATGTTCTCCACTGTTGCCTTTGTGTAGCCGTCTCCCTTTCGCCACTTTTTTATAAAGTTTGAGGTATCGTTCAACGTTACTTCACGCAACGCCGGATAGCCAAAGGCTGCCAGATTAATATTGAAGCCGGAACTCCTGTACCGGGCCAGAGGAGCGTTATCTGACTTGGCGCGGCTAAAGTAAATAGCCCAAACATCAACTACCGGCTTGCTTACCAACAGGTCTATGAATTTATTATAATGATCGAAATCAGGATGGGTTACAATAATATTAACCGATGATTTCCCCGCCCATGCCCGCACAATTTTTTTTGCTTCTTCGAAGTCATCAGGCGCAGTCATTCTGGCACTGCCACAATCGATAATATACACTTCATTATCAGGGTCGCTGATGATAGTGCAGTCGCCCTGCCCCATATCAATAAAGGCAAAGTTCATCTCTCCTTTTTTAGCTGTGCCGTCTCCTTCCGTAGATGCGGTGAGGTCGCTTCCGAAAGTTCTGAATACGTTCATGATCGTAGTGTTTTACTTATTAAAATTGCTGAGCACTAACCAGCCTTCTTTGATCTCCTGCGGTTTATCATCCAGGTTGGCCCGGTCATCTACCGGCTGTATGTTTTGCGACCGCGACCATTGCGTCAGTTCATTTTCCAGCCAGGTCCAGTCACCGCCGCCTTCGGCAGGAACGGGAAAGGCAGGTTGGTTGCCGTTATATAATACAGGCGTGGTAAGGAATGCTATCTGCAGGTTTTCGAGGGCATCGGCAAACTGGGCTGGCGGTATATCTATCTTTTTTACCGGCAACAGCCCTGTAGTGGCATGTACGCCACCGCGCGGGTCCAACAAAAGAGTAACGGTGATCTCATTGGCCTTTTCTCCGGCGGTAAGGGTGATATTGGTTTCGGCAGGCTCCAACACCTTGTCTGTCGGGTGATTGGTCTTCATCACATAATAATGATCGTAATCCTCCTCTTTAAAATATCCCAGCAGGCCATCATCCACCTGCTTCATATTACCAAGCCTTACCGGGAATTTTATTTTTGTAAACCCTGCATCGTTCGGGGGCGCATCATCGTTCACTTCTTTTCTCATATCGTCCCAGCCAAGGCTGCAGGCGGGCCGGCCTTTAATGTCGAGGCGAAGCCTGGCCTGCGCTACGGCAATGGGCGATCCTGTCAATACCGCGTTGCTGCCCATTTGTTTGTAGTTTTGCGGTTGTATGAGGCTGTAAGTAATATCGTTCGCGCGAATAAAGTCATTCAGGTAGGCGCCATCGCCGTCGTTATACAATGCAATGGCCAGTTTTTTAATTTGTTCGTTGGCATGAAAGCCCGCATCCGAAACGAAAAATTCCCTGATGTTCATGCCGAACGTATCGCTGCCGGGCACGCCCTGCCACATCACCCGCCGGCCATCTTCGCTCAGGATCAGTGAGCCCAGCGGACTGCCGTTATGGTCGTAAAACCAGCAACTCGAATTCAGGTGGTTGGCCAGTACCCAGCCGCATATGGGTGTGGTTACCGGGTGCGAATTTGTTTCCTGTTCACTATTGCCGGCTGCCAGCCAGCGAAACGTCAACCGGGCAGGCTGTACCAAAACGGGCGACAGGTAAACATAGCTGGCCGGTAATCCTGCTGCGGTGAGGTTACTGGCAACAATAAGTTTACTATCAGCATCGACCCGCACATTGCGGCCAAAAACATCAACGATAGTAAGCGACGAAATTGATAGTACCCCCGCCCTTACGGGGTTATAAAAATTACCGGGTTCCGGTGCGCTTTCCGTCATTGGCCCCACCGCATCGCGTACCATGGTATTGGTAAAATTGTAAAAACCGCCGGGCACAGGGTCCTTTACCTGTAGCTGCAATACCTGGTTACGCATGATCATAGCGTCGTTTATTCCGTTGATCGATTGCGAAAGCACCGGCGGGAAATGCTTCAGTACCTCCAGTATTTCTTTGAGGTCTTTATCCAGCGGATCTAACGGCTGCGCCTCGATAAACTTCCGGATCTGTACCCGGAAGTTTTCTTCCGCATGGGGCGACATAAAGATAGCGTTGTGGTAAGCCTGGTAATTTTCGGGAACGGTAACAGGGCCTTTATGCTCATAACTTACATCACCGAGGGTAAAATTATCAATGATAAAATCGGGCGAATACACCGCATTGTTGTTGCTGTCGGGTTTAATGCCGGCAAATGGATAATAAGTAATGTTCCAGATTAAAGAGAATGGCAGCCATGGATTACCGTTCCAGTATACAAAGTAAACGGGTGAGGGCGATAAGCCGGAATAGCCGATGCCGGCGCCCCACCCTGCCGACGACGATACGAAAATATAATTCAGCCGTTTCAGTTCAGTTGCAGTAAGACTGCCCACCGGCTTTTGCAGCACATATCTATCGCCCGAAAGAACGTACAAGCCAAGGAAAAAAGTAAAATCACCTGTACTTACGATACTCCTTATATGATCAACCACGGCCACAGACAAAGCCGGCAATACCGGCGGCGCCGTATAATTGGTGCGGTTACGTTCGATCAACCGCATCATATCGTTAAAATTCATCGTTGCTCCGGCCGCCAGGCAAAGCAGCGCTATTACTTCCTGATTAAGCAGGCAGCTTTCTGTAAACAGTGCATGCACCTGTTGGCTGTAGTCGAGCGGTATGGTCTGCGATAATTGCGGGGTATTTTGTGCATCAAATACCAGTTGTTCCGCATTGCCAACCAGGCCGGCAGGTATTGTTACCCGGGTGATCAGTTGTGTTGACAAGCGGCACAGCAGGGTATCATTCGGCATAAAGCGCCCGTCGCCGCCATAGCGCTGAGGCGGGTCTATGGCCTGTCCCTGGAAGAGTATAACGGGCTCCGCAGGTTGCCAGTAACGTGCAGCCGAAATATCGGCCAGTATGAAGTCTTTGGGCAGCCTATTGCGAATTTCGGCTGCCAGCTGCTCCACAGGCTGTATGCTGGTTCCTGCAATTTTCCTTTTCAATACTTCGATCTCGTCAATAATGTATGTGGCCATATCACTGGGGTCCATGCCGTGATCGGGATCGAAGGGACCGCGGCGCAGCACAAGCATAAACCTGTACCAGTCCATAAAGATCTGCGTGCGCATAGCTTCTATTTCCAGCAAACCCCGGTCATATGCCAGCTGTAGTTCATTCAGCCTGTTCAGGTCATTGCCCAGGCCGGCGCCCAAAGCGCGGAGGCCGGTGTTTTTGCCATCGTCGTCAATTTTAGTCACCTCCCATATTTTACCGCCCTGTGTGGCATCATAACCACTGGTATGCAGGGCAATGTTCAGATCTTCGAGCCGGTTAAGCTCGTCAATACTTGTAACCCCTTTCAATTTTCCAAGCTGCAATGCATCGAGCAGCAACTCGATATTTTCAGGATTGGGTAAGCCGCCTACATTTGCAATGAGCGCTGCCAGCGCCTGCGACGGGGTGTTACCGATAGCTATGTTCACCTTGTCATTTACAGCGCTGAAACTGTTTACATTTTTGTCCCAGGTAATATTGTTGATCATCCCGGTTACAATAGTATGTGTTACCCGGGGATCGGTTTCCGCGGTACCGGAAGGAAGCGACCATTTACATTGCTGCAGTACATAGTGAAGGAAACTGAAGCCGGCAGCTGTGAGGATGCCGATCAATCTTATTTTATTTTCGTTGCTCTGGTTGCTTACCAACACATATGGACCATCTTTCTGCCGGACTGTATAAGCGCTTTCAAGAAAAAGTTTATCCGGGTCTGAAACTTTTGCCAGTATGGCCCTGAACTCGTCGGGGTCGAACTGTAAAGGCAACTGCGATAGCGGGTCGGTAATCGGATCGTGATACCAGCCCACCACATGGTACGAGAGCAGGAGATGATCGCCCAGATGGTGCAGGTCGGCTTCGGTATCGTAAAACCCGAAGATGCTTTTACAGTTTTGATAAGATGCGGAGAACTCCGGGATCCCATATCCCACGGCGCTGAGGCCCGATACGAAATTGTCCGCTTCAGCCATGGCCGCTTCCGGGTTGCTTTTTTTAAGCAACTGCTGTGCATTCCACGTCTCAAATTCCTGCACCCTTCCCATAAACCTGTATTGCCGGCCCTGGTTGTCAGCCGTTTTGAATGGAACAGCAACGCTTAACCGCTGTTGACCGGGCTGGGTGTCAGAAACGTAGTTGCTCTCGATCACCCATGATTGTATGCGATTTACCGGTTTTTTCATATCGGAAATATCTGAGTACACCCGGGTAATGAGCCACCTGTCAGGCGTTTCGGGAAAAGCCACTGAACCTGCCGTATCCTGTGGACTTGTGCCTTTAGTGAGGCCGTCGGGCAGCGCCCAATGCAGGTGTACGCCCACCCCCATCGAAACAAGGCCGGAGCCCGTCATCACCTTTTCACTCAGGTTCGGCACGTCTGTTTGTTTAGCGTCGGGAAGATTACTAAAGTTATAGGGAGAAGGTGTAAATATGGCGCCGGCCTCGCTGTGTACGCACAGGGCCTCAATATTCATCGGAACTATAAGGCCTGCGCCATCGGGTGTTATACTGGTGTTCATCACAACTGCTGGTTTATATCAATTTTAAAATTCACCGCCTCTACCCCTTCTACCATTTCAAGGGCAAACTCCGCGGCTGTAAATGCGCCCTCATAAGCAATTCTGTCTTTCAGTTCAGTGTGTATGCCGTTAGCCAGGTCATTCATCCGCAAAACGCCCGTGCTGCCTGTGCGCATAAAACCGGCAATTTGTATGGGCGGCGCTATGGCAACAGGCACCTGTTCACCGGCGGCATGGCCGTCGTGATCAACAATGTACCGGAAGGATTTCGAGAAACTGATATTGGCACCGGATGAATCGGTGTCTACCCCAAAATGCAGCACTTCGGGGTATTCATGGATCACCACCTTTTTAACCATACCCTCAAACATACAAAGCAGTACGTTGGGGCTCAGGTGGTCCATCCGTAACAACTGGCAACGCTGGCTGGCATCATCATCCAGGAACGCTTCTACCTGCAGGCCCTCCCAGCCGCTCACTACATCAGACCGCAGCAGGAAGCCTGTTATCTTTTCAGTGGGTTCAATTGGACCGGTAATGGCAGCCAGCGTAGCGCTTTCGGCAACGCTCAGGTGAAAAGATAAATGACCCAATACTTTATTACGCTGCATTTTTACGCCAAACCGTGAAAATAAATGCAGGTCGCCCAGGAATGCCTGATCGTGCACGCTGTCGCCTGTAGTAGACCGGCCAATACTTAATGCACCTTCGGTAAGATAATCGAGCCAGAGGGAATCGATGTAAAAAAAGCGGATCGATTCCATAGGCAGCATGGCCACATCGGGCACCAGGTAATTGAATGGTACCCCGTGCAGCAGTTTAAGACGCCCCAGCCAGTTGGCCAGGTTTTGTTCTTCAGGCGACAAAGGCGCGCCCGACGTATTTCCAGGCGATTTCAGATCCCTTAGCCGCCGCAATTCTACGGGATTACTCAGCGTGTTAAGCAAACTATCCCCGTTCAATTTCAGTTGCGTTCCCATCGTCTTTATTATTTATAAATTGTGATAGTATCTTATGCAGGCTGCGGGCCATCAAACGGGCCATCTCCAGTTGGGCTTCCTCAGTTCCTGTTATTTGGGCCTCCGCCGGTTCAAGTTGTTTTTCCTCCTCATCCACTATTTCCTTAAGCGTCTTTTTTATCATTTCCTCTTCAAAGGCCGCAATGGCCAACTGTGTATTTGAGCGCTTCCAATTGTAGAGGGCCGTAGCGAAATTCCCGTTCTGTAAAGCCAGCAGGCGGCCTATTTGCCAGGCAGCAGCATACGAAACGTCGAACATGCCTGTGTCGGGATTGTATGCCGTGCAGGTATCAGGCCCATTTACCGGAATATCGATCACGCCGGCGGCAGCATAGGGCAGAAACGGCCCTTTATACCACGATACCGTATTATCGCCCTGCCGGGTATGATGGTTAAGGGGCACATAGCCCATGTTGAATGCGTTATTAATAGCCCTGTCTGCTTCGCTTGTGCCATTATCGGGGGGTAACTGTAGCAGGCTGCCGGTGTAGTTGCCATCTTTTTTATTAAGGTTGAGGAGATAACCTGAGAAGGTCTGATGCTGGTTTACCGCAAAAAATTGCCATTGCTTCATCAACACCATCCTGATCGTTTCAGTGCCTGCCGGAATATCCGGGCTTTGGCTGCCATCGTTGCCGGGCAGGTACTTACCCCAGTTCTCCAATGAAACCAGGCAGGCAATATTCTGAGAACCGGTTACCGGTAACCGGTTACAGATGATCGTGGACAATTTAGGGCTATCTGTTTCGGTTGACAGCCTTTTCAGTTTATCAAGATATTTCGCCGACTGTTTTATACTGGGTTGTATTTCCCGCACATGGCCCAGCCAGGGCAGGTCGGCCAATGAAGGGGCCACCTGGTTGAACAGCGCGATGGGTATATCGATAACCAGGCAACTGTCTGTTAATTTCTCCTCATATTCCAATTCAAAAGGCGGATAAAAAGTATTTGGCGGCAATTCATCCTGTAGTTCAAGCAGGGTTACCTGTTTAACGGTAACAGCAGGATCTGTTTCGTAAAACAACAATAAACCGAGCCAGGGCGCCTGGTCAGATCCATCGCCATCTGCCAACGAAGCCGGCCCGGCGTTACGTTCCCAGGGCAGTGTGGCGCGGGTAAGGCAAACATGGGCCAACACATTGGCATATTCACCTGAGGCATTTTCCGGCGGATAAACCGACGAAATAACACCCGGCAGCGCAAAACGCGGCCCGCGCACCCTGAATGCATTAACATTCTGATAAGTGGTTTCCGCTATCTTGCCGTCGGTGCCCGATACTGTTTGTTCTACAGTAAGCTTATACGACCCGGATATGGCGTCTTTGCCTGCAGCCTCTGCAGGGCTCGACTTAAGTGGCGGAAGCATGTGTTGATAAAAGATCAGTTTGCCGGTGAGGGGGGATTGCTTAACAGGATCGCTTACAATAATCATCGTCATATA
The DNA here is from genome assembly GCA_966211305.1 of uncultured Niastella sp. Taxonomy (GTDB): domain Bacteria; phylum Bacteroidota; class Bacteroidia; order Chitinophagales; family Chitinophagaceae; genus Niastella. The sequence continues at coordinate 7,079 of CBIHPC010000019.1, read as the reverse complement.
TAATAATATTTAACCTGCGCACAGGCATACCGTTTCAAAACGAAGTGTTTTTAAACGTGATGATCGGGGTTATACTGCACCAATAAACAAAGACAGGTTGTTAAGTTAAAAAATAAAATCTTAAACAACGTGTCATCACCAAACAAAGTACACGAAAATTTATCGCAGCGTTTAAGCGAAAGTGATATTATAATTTTTGAAAGAGTGTAACAGTATTTAGGAGTACCCCGGTTTGAACATTTATCTCCCCTGGCCGGGAATACTAAAAAAGAGGATCCAAAGGAATGAGATCGCCCCGGTTGTATTTGCCTGCAGGTTATTACAAAAAATCTAAATTTAGTTTAACTTAGTACCTATGTCCAGATCGATCCTAAAGGAAGCGCCCCCTTTAACCAAGTCGGATTGCTTCTCGTTGTTTGCCAGGTATAAAACTGAATTTGACTTCCCCCTGCATTTTCATGAAGAATACGAATTGAACTTTATTGAAAATGCCAGAGGAGTTAAACGGGTTGTTGGCGACAGTATGGAAGAAATTGACGATCTGGAACTTGTATTGGTTGGCCCCAATATTCCACATGCGTGGTTCACGCACAAATGCCAGAGTGATAAGATCTTCGAGATCACCATCCAGTTCCACCGCGACCTGTTTCATGAAACCCTTTTGAAAAGAACGCAATTGAGTTCCATTAGGGAATTGTTTGAACACTCTATAAAGGGAATCCTGTTCTCCAAAGAAACCATTCAACAGATAGCCCCGCGCCTTAAAGCGCTGGAGCACAAAACGGGTTTCGATTCGGTGATAGAGCTGATGATCATCCTGAATGAATTATCTGCCGCAAAGGATTCACGCTATCTCTCCGGGGAGAAGATCTACAACGCGGATTATATCTATATGGATAGCGTGCGGATGGAAAAACTGATCGAATTCATGAACGCCAATTTCAGCCGCCCGGTGCGGCTGGCAGAAGCGGCCTCGCTCGTGAACATGGCCGAAACCGCCTTCAGCCGTTTCTTTAAAACAAAAACGGGTGTGAACTTTGTCGACTTTCTGAACGACATCAGGCTGGGTCATGCCGCGCGGTTACTGATAGACACCAAAGACTCCATTGCTGAAATTGCCGCCGCCTGCGGTTTTACCAATATCTCCAACTTCAACAGAACATTTAAACGGCAGAAAGGACTTACGCCTAAAGACTTCCGCAGTAAACACGGCAATGTGGGTGAGCGCCTCTTTTTTTAGTTCGCTTTCACTATCCGGATAGTATGTTTGCGTGGTTGATTGACCTTGTAGATCTCCTCTACCAGCACATCCATTTCGCGTTGCCATGCCGCTCTTACAGCCGCATATCGCGCCGCGCGATAGTTGTCTTTCTTCGACCCTACAAACCAATCGTGCACTGACCGTGATGCCACAGAATCCATTGCCACCCGGCTGTCGTTGAACTGCAGCCCTATATCTTTGAGGTAATTGAACTGCAGCCAGTAATACTGGCGCAGCTTTGATTCCAGCGCCATGCGCTCCTCATTCAGCCACAACACCGCCATTGCCTGTTCGTACTGTGGCGTATTGGGCAACAACGCCAGGTTGATACCGGCGCCCAACTGCTCACCTGTATATTTACCTATGAGCCTGCCATCTATAGTGAGTGAATAATTTCCGTTGGCCAAACCGTGTACGGTGAGCATTTCGCGGTTCATCTCCTCATTAAAGGGAACCACCTTCAACGCGTCTGCCTGCCGCTGCGGATTGTCCCATATTCTTGAAACCGTATCCTGCGGAAATGGTAATGAAGCGGCCAGGTACTCAACACGCACATCGCCGGGTGTTACCCTCAATGCGGAGAGCTGACAATTTTCCGCCTTCTGCACTTTACGCTTACCTGCATCGATCACCATATCGGCAACGGGTTTACCTGCCAGCCCCTGCTGTTTTAAAAACAACCAGGCCATAACAAAATGCCCGGCATTACCGGGATGGATCCGGTCTGCACTCGTAAGCGTAAACGCCGGATCTTTACGTTGCCCGCGCAGGGTAATTTCTGTCATGGGATGCAAAAGATCGACAAAACCCCAGCGGTTATCCTTCGCGGCCTTTTCCTGGAAAGCCGCAATGGCATTGATCGCCCTGCTCTTTCCGGGAAAATAATTCTTTGGGTTCTTCATGGTTTCATCGTACAACGGCGAAGTGATGATTATTTTCTTTGCGGCTGTATAAGCTTTTAACTTTTGCGTAATGCTGTCAAAATAGCGCCGGGATTCATTCACTCTTTCTTTCGCAGTTGAATCGGCATTCGCCTGCAGAAATTCAAAATACCCGCTGTCGTTCATTCCGAAGGTCATGCAAACAGTGGTGGGCTTTTTTGCCAGCACATCGGCATCTAACCGGCCCCAGATATTTTTAGCCCTGTCGCCGCCAATACCACAATTATAAACGGTTATTCTGCGGCCGGGAAAATGCAACATGTAGTACAGCCATACATACGATTCGTAATATCCCTGCTCTGTTATACTGTTCCCTACAAAACAGGCGCGCTCACCCGGTTGAAAGGGCGCCAGCGGCTGCACCTGTGCCTGACTGAGCGTTGATATGGTTGCTATAAATGAGAATGAAAAAAAGATCTTCTTAAACATGTTCAAATTTTATGGTTCTTATTCCGAATCGGGGTATGGATACTTCTATCCACTTACGGCCTGTTTTTTTATCTGTATGAACTGGTAAGGTTTTTATTTTTCGTTCGTCCAGCTCCACTACAACAGCTGTAGTGGCAGCAAAATCAAGATATACTTTCACTTTGGGCGTTTTTGCCCCTGCATTGAACAATCGCACTAGCAGCGTTTTTTCTGAAACAGTAACTGATGATATTTCTATTCCCTTTTCCGGCTGCAGTAAAGAGCGCTGCCCTTCACTATCCGCTGCAGCAGTGATCAGCGGTTCGCACCATTTGGCGCCTTCCGTCCAAAGGCCGCACTGGTCCCATTTTCCCCTGTGTGGCAATAAAGCATAATTTACTTCCGTAGGTCCGTCAATGGTATAGTTGCGGTAGAAGATGCCATTGCCCGAATACTGCAGCGTTAAACCCAAAGGAAAATGCCCGCCATGCGTATAACTGGTGGTATGGTCGCTAAACAAGGCCATGCCATATTCTCCTTTTTCATCTGTTACATCCACCCAGTTCAGCAGCACATTGTTCTTTATACTATCCCAGCGATTGTAGAAGGTATTTTTGAGTTTGCTTTCTGTTACATCGTAGGGGGCATTCTTATATATTTTTTGAGAAGAAAGGTTTACCGGGAACAGGGCCAGCAGTTTGAAGCGGTCGTCGTAATACGCCTTTCTTACCTGGGTATCTTTGGGTTCATCGTGATACTCACCGATGGCGGGATTGCCTTTCCAGTCGATTTTCAAATTACAATCTACGCGCGGTTGTCCCTGTTGTACGGTCAACACCTGTGTGAACGGATGCCCTGCTATCTGGCCTTTGATCGCCAGTTTTACTTCGGCCCCGCCGCTTTCAATGATCTCTATTTCCGCCTTTGTATCTGTACTGGATCTCATACCCCCATTGTTATAGAAATTACCGCGCAGCTCATTGAACCATTTTCCTTTTTCGATAAATTCTTTATTGCCCAATTGTTTTGCCACCCAGCTTGTAATGGCACCTCCTTTTGCCGGATCGATCACCATCCGGTACAGATCGGTTTCCACCTGCACCATACCGTTACCAAGCCGGGTGGCCGCCGCGCCTTTTCCCAATGGCAGCGCGTTTAACTTATAACTGGCATAACCCATGGCTGGCACTTTTGCGCGGAACAATCGATCGCCCAAACGCACCCACTCATCGCGTTCAACCGCCGTTGTATTGAACACGCGCACATATTCGCCTGAATTGCCTGCCAGTTGTTGCGTCACGCTTTTCGTTATGCTGTCGCTTACCTGATTTGTAAAACCCGTCCACCTGACCACTTTATCGGCCCAGGTATCACCTTTTTTACCGTTGTAGGGAACGATCCAGCAGTCATGGTGCTGTGATAACAGCAAGGTGCGCCAGGCTTCACCGAAATGATTCTCAGGCCAGGCGGCGCCCTTCCAAACGGTGGCCATTGCCGCCAGTTTCTCCGCCTGTATTATGTTGTTCTCCGAATGTCTTACCGACTGCGCTATCCGTTGTACTACCTGCGCACCCCACATCAGCGCTACCAACACATCTTCCTGGGAGAATCGCCAGTCCTTTCGCGCACCGCCGTTTGCGATCTTCTCAAAATACCCTCTCCATGTAGTGTATTTCGTTGGCGCATACACGCCGTTGTTGCCGGTTTCGTTTGCTCCCCGTAACCAGGGACCAAATGACCAGCCGGCATCCTGCAGGCACATGCCAACGGGGTGTTTAATGCCATAAGCAAAAGACTTCTGTACATATTCCTTACTGTTGCCCGATGCAATGGTTTCCCAAATTGATCTGGGTTTGAATGTTTCCACTTCATACCGCGGTGATGTGAGAATGGCACTTCCGTCGGGACCAATCCAGTTCACCAGTTCGCCGCCAAAAGCGCGCGTATAACCACCCCAACAGGTGTTGGGATTTTTGAGCGATGCATATTTGAATCCGTACGATTTCAGAATTTGCGGTAACGCGCTGGTAAAACAGGGTTCCTCCGATGAATAAGTAGTAAACTGCACTGTTGGAAAATGCTGCCGCAATTTTTTCATTCCATAATAAAACTGCCTGATCACGCTTTCACCGGAGATATTGTACATATACGCCTGGCCGTACGCCGGATTAACATATTCAATACGGGCATCGGCAGTTTGATTGGCAAATAATTTGCGAAATGCTGTATAGTTTTCCGGATCGTGCAGCGCAATACTGTCCCACGACTCAGGCTCCAGTTCGAGGTTGATCTTCCAGTTGGGATACTGCGCCAGCTTCTCTACCATGAACTTCGTTTGCCATGGCGGAAGATGGCCATAGATACCGCCGTGGTAGCCATCGATAAACCAGGCGGTTTGCGCAGTACCCTTCAACACGATAAACAGTAATATAACAATCAGTAACCGCTTCATTAATTTGTTTTTGGGGTTGGTTCTGCCCAGTCATCCGTACGGAAAGGGATTACAGGCCATCCTTCGCCGTTATGCAGGGTAGTAACTGCATAATTGGTGAATGCATAACGTACAGCTACCGGCTTTTTCACTTTGTTGCTCGAAACAATGATCTTATCACCGTCTATAACCGCATCGGCAGGATAAAATCGCTGATCGGCGCCGGCAATGGTAAAAAAACGCGGCGCACCACCATCCGTTGTGCGTAATCCACCCGTAGTGGTACCGGCCTCAAAATGAATGATTGCCTTTTTACCACTCACTTCCATATGCCGGTATTGCGGTCCGCGCCATACTACATTCAATTGCCCATAGGTACGGTTGAGGGCGGTGTTCGCCAGCCTGATGCCAATGGGCTTTTTGTTATGCGGGTGCAGATCCTTTGCTTCGCCTACATCGACGGTAGTGATCATTGCCGTATTGGCGAGCGTAGACACTTTTTCCTGCGCTTCGCGAAAAAAGGCATAATCGGCCAGCGTTGGGTCTTCCATCTCGAGCCAGTAAGGCGCTACCTGTACATAGTAAAAAGGTAAGTCATTTTGCCCAAATGCCTTTCGCCAGCTTGTGATAAGCGCTTGTGTAAGCCGGGTATAACTTTCCCGCTCTTTGCGGTTGGCTTCGCCCTGGTACCAGCAAACACCCCTGATGGAGAAATGACGCAAGGGATGAATAATGGCGTTGTATAATAAAAACGGCCGGGTAACTTTTTCAAAGCTAAAGCCGCCATCGATAATTTCTTTAGACCGCGAACTATTCAAATATGGTTGCAGGTACACGCGGTTCAACATCGTATCGGCAGCCAGCACCGGTTGCGGTACATATGCCTGCGCAGCTGACGCGCCAATACCGGAGAAGATAATGCCCACCGGTACATTCAGCGTATGCTGCAACTCGCGCCCGAAATAATACCCTACGGCGCTGAAGTCTTTTACGGTGGCAGAACTGCAGCTCACCCATTTGCCCGAGAAGGATTCATAAGGCGTAGCGCTGAAATTCAGCCCTACATTCAATAAGCGAAGGTTGGGATGATGGGCTGCTGCCACTTCGTTCGCAGCATCTACCACTTCTTTCAAACTAAACTGCATATTCGACTGGCCACTGCAAAGCCATAATTCGCCGATCAATACATTATTCAAAGTAACCGCCGACAGGCCATCGCTTATTTCGATGCTATGCGGATCATAATCACCGGGCTGAACCGCGGGAACAGCTACGATGCCGGAAAATTGTCCATCGGCATCCGCCTTTACCGTTACCGGCGCCGGCATCCAGTCGGCCCGGATAGCAACTTCCTTACCCGCCGGCGCTTTACCCCAGATAGTTAATGGCCGGTTTTGCTGAATTACCATACTATCCTGCAGGCCGCTGCCCAATTGTAAACTGCCACGCACCTGCGCATCTGCCTGTAAGCCCCAGTTCTTATTGGGTGACGGTCCCATTTCGAGCTCCAGCACACCACCCGCTGCAATAGCAGCGTGATCGATGAAGCATTTGTCCCAGGGTTTCCCGTTCAGCCATGCACGCTGAATATATACATTCTTTGCGTTGTTATTTTTTGCTATTATCGTAAAGCTGCTGCCTTTGGCATATTGCAGATCTAACTGCAATACAATTTTTGAAAATACCGGGCTGGTGATCTCATACCGCGTATCACCCGGACAAACCGGATGTATCCCTGATGCAGACAGCACATACCAGGCCGACATCTGCCCTACATCTTCATTACCTACCAGTCCCTCTACTTTGTTATGATACGCTCTTGCGCAGATCCTCCGGCTCCACTCCTGCGTTAGCCAGGGCGCGCCAAGGCGATTGAACAGGAAAGGAACATGATGTACCGGTTCGTTGGCGTGGTTATAATAATCGTTCCACAACAGGCTGGCAGGTGTATTGTTAAAAAAATGAAGCAGATCGGCAATAACGCTGTCGCGCCCGCCCATCAGCTTTACCATCCCCGGCACATCGTGCGGAACAAACC
>CBIHPC010000018.1:0-60565 GCA_966211305.1 uncultured Niastella sp. | reverse complement strand
GGCAGGGTATCGAACGAGTCATGACGATGCAGCAGTTTCACAAAACTATCGGCGGCAATGTCTTCACCTTCTCCGTCATTGTCAACCAATCGTTTTGCAAAAAAGCAGAGGCTCGGAAAAAACATATCGTATACGGCCCTGAACGCATGCGTATCACCTCTCCTGAATTCCTGTAAAAGAGACTTATCCTGAAAATTATGTTTCATTCCTCAATGCTTATCCCCGCGCTACCGGGTTCGCTGTAATTTATTTGCGGTTGTTAAAAATCCCCCTTCATATAACTAACCGACGAATATCGAATATTAAAGCAAATGTCCAAAATAAGTTTGGTAAAAATGCCACTCAGGTTTAATGGTGCGCTAATAACCTGTATATATAAGTTATTTCCCTACCCATTGCAAATTGCCAATTGCTTATTGCCTATTGTCTGTTATATTGTGGCGCCATCCTATAATTCATCAATCATTATATCTTTTTATTACATTTAAAGAAATGATTCCCTTACAGCGATATGCAGGAGCCTGAACAATTATACCGGTTATACCAGGAGACATTTTACAAATATTACGAACCGCTTTGCAGGTATGCTTTTACCATTGTAAAAGAACCGCATAGCTGTGAAGATATTGTTCAGGAAACATTTTTGCGGGTATGGGAGAAAAAACAAAACCTTATAGGCTCCGAAGAACTTACCTGGTACCTGTACACCGCCATCCGCAATAACTGCCTGAGCTTTCTCGATAAAAAACAAAGGACCGTACTAGGCGAGTTCAACGGTCGGGAAATTATTGAAACACCCGGCGAACGGCCTGCTGTCAATGTGAAAGAAACGGATTTCGATACGCTTTTGAAAGCTGCCCTCGAAAACCTGCCGCCAAAATGCCGCGAAGTGTTCATACTCAGCCGGGTAAGCAACCTCACGTATAAACAGATCAGCGACACCCTGGGCATTTCTATCAAAACGGTTGAGAACCAAATGGGCAAGGCGCTGAAGATCCTGAGGGCCTACATCAGGCAAAAACAGGAAATTCCTGCCATCGTGAGCATACTTTTTATGATTTTGTCGTCTTAAGTAGGGGTATACATCAATTTAAAGTTATTATTCAGGATATAATCATGAGCCAAAACGATCATATAATAACCCTTATCGCCAAACAACTGCAAGGATGGGCAACACCGCAGGAAGCTGAGGAGTTGCAGCAATGGCTGCATTCGGATGCCGGCCGGCGGCAGGAATATGACGAGATGGTCATGATCTGGCAAAAAAGCGGCCCTTTACTGGCTAATGATCCCCCATTCAACACAGCAGCAGCCTGGGTAAAACTGGATGACCATATAGCTCAAACAGGCACCCGTTCCCAAAAACCCTTTCAAAATGTAATTTCCTTCCTGTTCTCCGGCACCCGAAAAGCAGTTGCTGCCATAGCCGTACTGACGGTGATTGCCATAGGCGGCTACTGGTGGTATAAACAGGCACAATGGCAACATTTCGCCGCAACAAATACCAACGAAACTATTATTCTGCCCGACCGGTCGATAGTACTGTTGCGCCAAGGCAGTTCTATAAAATACCCAGGAACTTTTGATACCAACGAACGCCGGGTTCAATTGAAGGGCGAGGCCTTCTTTACCGTTCAACATAATGAAGCACTGCCCTTTCTGGTAATAACCGATAACGCGGAAGTAAAAGTGCTGGGCACCACTTTCCTGGTAAATTCTGATGAGGTTACTGTTAATGTGGCGGTAGTGACCGGAAAAGTGAATGTCACCTGCAAGTATACAGCAGAAAGCAATAACCAGATCACGCTTAACAAAGGACAACAGGTTATTTTGGCACGGGGACGTTTTCATCAGTCGCCTGTTACCAACTCCAACTTTATGGCCTGGGCAACCGGCCAACTCGTGTTCAACAATACCCCCTTACCGAAAGTACTCGAAGACCTCTCCCACTATTACGGCGCCCGGTTAGAACTGGCTCCGGAACTGCAAAATGACAACATTCAGGTTAACGTTGAATTTAAACAACAACCCCTTGAGCAGGCACTGGAAGAGATCAGGCTGATCACCGGCCTGCAACTGAAAAAAGTAAACGATAAAACGATATTTTATCGAAATTAAATTAGTTCTTTGTAAATACCGGGCACATTAAAACCAGGTGAATCGCGGGCTATAGCTTGTGAGTTATAGCATGAAAGAACTGTTTTGCATATTGGGAATGCTGTTATTGAATGTATTGACCCATGCTCAACGGGTTGGTTTATTTACGCGTCCCTATACCCCGTCATTTACCAAAGGCTCCATTCGCGCTTTTCTCGAAGACATTAATCAGCACAGTTCCATCATCATTGAATATGCGGCCAATTTTTTAGATACCGGCAAAGTGATCATACTCTCCGGTTCACCCGAAACCATTGGCACAGTGCTGCAGCAGGTATTGTGCGATCAAAAGGTAAATCTGCTCGAGAAAAACAATAAACTCATCATTACCCCCTCTCCCGTCCCCCTCTCCGGGGATTTTTTTCTAACATGGTATTCCGTTTACGGCATTATTAAAGAGAACGTCAGCGGTGAGCCCCTGGCCGATGCCACCGTATGGCATCCGGCACGGCAACGCGGCAGCTATTCAAACAACCATGGTTATTTTACTTTACAACTTCCCGAAGGCAACAATGTATTGTTCCTCAGCTACGCCGGCTATGAAACCCACCGGATAGAAGTAAACCTGAAGGCGAACACCCGCATGGATGTTTATCTCACGCCCAAAAATAATATCGAAGAAGTGACGGTAACCTCATCGCCCAAAGTGCCCGAAGCCGGTGAGAACAAAGCCGCAAAAGAAGCCGATTCATACGATGTTATCCTTGGCGAAAACGACGCGCTTCGCTCTTTTTACCTTGAGCCCGGCGTAAAGAATATCCCTGAGCTTACCTACGGTATGCTCGTGCGCGGGGGCAGTCCCGACCAGAATGTATTCCTGCTCGACGGCAATACCATTTTCAATCCCACACACCTGCTGGGCACGTTGAGCATTGTGAATAAAACATCGCTGAAATCGATGTACCTGTACAAAAAGAATTTCCCGGCGCGGTTCGGCGGCGGGCTTTCTTCGGTTATCGATGTAATGACGAAAGACGGCAATATGCAGCAATGGCAGGGAGAAGCCAATGCCGGCTTGCTTGCAGGTTCATTCACGCTGGAAGGGCCGATACAAAAAGACCGCTCATCGCTGATGGTTTCCTTCCGCCATAGCTGGATCAATCCGGTCCTGCGCATGCTGAGATCGGGTATCGGAGTAAATTTTTACGACCTGCATATCAAGTATACGCAATGGCTGGGCAAAAAAGATAAGATCATGGTGAACGCCTATGCCGGTAACGATGAATTGCAATTGCATCAGAACTATACCAACAACAAACAACGCTGGGGCAATAAGGCCGCAACCATTAACTGGAACCGCGTGGTAAGCGCAAAAGCATTTATCAACTCTTCGGTCAATTTCAGCAATTACGATAATCTCGCCGGCTTCAGGTATAATTTGTACGACAGCACCGGCCGGCTGGTGCAGAACCGGGTGTACAATACGTATTCATCCATCAGGCAATACAATGCGCGCACGGTGCTGGAGATCGCGGCAAGCAATAACTTCCGCATCAATGTTGGCGGTAAAGCGGCGTATACCCGTATACGCCCGTTCGATTCAAACGTATCGGCCGAATTCATCGACCGCCCGGGCGACTTCAATGCATTCCCGCCATTGACGTTCAGCGAAATGGTGCTGTTCTATGAACAGGAGATCAGGCCGCTCAGGCAACTCTATATACGGCCGGGCCTGCATGTTTCTTTTTACAAACACAATGATTTCAAATACACAACATGGCAGCCCCGCCTGTATGCCGTGTATAAACTCAACCATCGTAACCAGCTCGACTTCTCGTACAATCACATGGCGCAGTACCTGCACCTGGTAACCAACCCGTATATGGGCATCAACAGCGATGCCTGGGTGCCCAGTACCGGCATACTGCATCCGGAGGAAAGCGATATGGTGAACCTCGGTTATAGTTACCGGAATGGTAAAAAGCTGATCGTACTGGCCGATGTGTATTATAAGCAAATGCGTAACGTAACCAATTACGCCGAAGGCAAAAATTTGTTTCTGAATACAGCCGACTGGGGACAAAGCGTACAATTGGGCAGGGGCTGGAGTTACGGATTTGAAACAAAGGCCGACCGCGTTACCGACAAATGGTATCTGCATTTGAGCTATACGCTGTCGTGGAACTGGCGGCGCTTTGCCCAGTTGAACAACGGCGCAAAATTTCCGTTCAAATACGACCGCCGCCACGAGATCAATGCAGCGGCCACCTGGAAACACAGTGATCACTGGAGCTTTTCATCATACTGGACGTTTTCTACCGGTGATGTTTACAGTTTACCCAACCAGGTGTACCCCGACTTCGACGATGCGCAACAGATCAGCGATCCGCTGGCGCCAAAAGAATACCGGCTCATTTATCATTCATCCATTGCGCGGATGTACCGGACCTTACCTTATCACCGGTTAGATATTTCAGCCAGCTATTACCATTCACCGGCAAAGGGTTTGCAATCAAAACTAACGGGAGGTATTTATAATATTTACGGTTCGCCCAGCCAGTATGTTTATGACCTGGAAGGAACCCTGGGCAAACGATCACTGGTGGTTACTACCAGGTACCAGTTCTTTAAGGTAACACCTTATGTATCGTATACCGTGTCGTTTTAAAACACATGCAGAAAAACCAAACAACATATTATTTTTTCATCAACAGCCTTTGGGCAATGCTTCTGTTGCTGGTTTGTACCACTGGCGCCTGCAGAAAGAATTTATCGGGCGATTCGTTTGAAGACGACAAACTGGTTGTGCTGGCAGAAATTACGGCGGGCGATTCGGTAAAGATCCCCATTGGCAAAACCATAAAAGTTGAGAACGGCAACCTGATCAGATTTGAAAAAGTAAATGATGCCACGGTTACGCTTACTGAAACAAATGCCATGAGCTGGGTGCTGACGCCGAACTATAGCCAGCAATACGCCAACAACCCCACATCGGTATTTACCAGCAAAAAAAGGTTCAGGGCCAATACCACTTATAAGATAGAGATCAATCACCCCACGTTGGGTTTGGTAAAAGCGTCGACACATATTCCTGTGTTACCACGGTTGCTGGGTGTTGATACCGGCTCTGCCCGGTTTAACAACAGGGAAGTGTTTGCAGCCAATATTACCTGGAAAGATTCGCTGAACTATGAAGAGTTTTACATCATTGAAGCGGTGAAGGAACAGGTAAAGAACAATCATTTTTATTTTTACCAGGGCAGGCGGTACAGTTATGATACACCACAGGGTAAAGAGTTTTATGAAACCATCAAAAACACACCCGGCATAAAAATCTTTACCGATACCGTTGGGCTCGGTAAGTTTACGCGATTGAATTTGTATACGGAAGATGGCCATTCGGAAAATGCACGCATAGATAAACTCACCAATCCGTTCAGGCGCATTTTCTTTTTAGATCCCGTTTTCAATGGCGGAAATTATACTACAAGGGTATACATCGATAAACATTTCTTTACCGATCCTCAGAAAAAAGGCCGCATCAGGCTGCAGTTAAAATCGGTAAGCAAAGAGTTGTACAATTATTTGAAATTGTACGAGAAGTACAAGACCGATTTTGGGTCGGTGCCAACCAGTCAATTGATCTCGCCATCGGGCAATTTAGTGAATGGGCTGGGAATCTTTGGCGGAAGCGCCAGGCGGGAGCGGATGTACTATTTTGATATCCTGTTGTAAACTGGTGGCTTCGGGCGCATCAGGCAGGGCCCGGCAGTATGCATGATCATGCCGTGTTTGCACATTCCCGGCGCGGCCTGATCACTCAGCTATGATGGTACTTTTCATTACGCAGAATGGTGCAGGCGCGGTACAATTGTTCGGCGAGGATCAGCCGAACCAGTTGATGCGGAAATACCAGTTTGCTAAGCGACCATTTTGCATTGGCCCTTTTTACCACGGACTCATCAACGCCATACGCTCCCCCAATGAGGAAAACAAGTGTTTTAACGCTTTCGTTGGCGCGCGCCTGTAAAAATTCAGCGAGCTGGGGAGAAGAGAATGATTGTCCGCGTTCATCGAGCAAGATCAGGTAATCTTCTTTTTTAAGCCATTCGAGAATGGTTTCGCCTTCCTTTTTTTTCAGGTCCATTTCACTGAGCATACCGGCATTCTTAGGCACGGGAATAAGATTCCATTCTACGGGAAAGTATTTTGAAAGCCGGCGGGTAAACTCTTCTACCCCTTCCTTTACATAGGACTCGTGGTTTTTACCGATTGACCATAATTGAATTTTCACTATAACGCCACTTTAGTTGGAAATGCATTTGAGATACCAGAGCAAGTTAAGCAATATAAAAACGCGAGCGCATCGGCTCTTCCGTATAATAAAGACGAAGGAGATCTGCACCTAAAGTTTGCGAGAAAGCAATTAAAAGATCAATAGAAAGTGTTTTTTTCTGTAAATAACCAGGCACCGTTTTATTACTTTTATTAATGCCTTTGCCCACCTGTACATATGACAAACCTTTTTCCTCTATAATCGATTTTATCATTTTTCCAATGTGTATAGCCATTCACAAATTTTCCTAAATAAAACAGGACGCTACAATTTTATTGTCTCTCAATTTAATGCACAATTTTCTCAAATATTGAGATTATTTGCTGTAAATCATAGATTTACAATGGTATTCATCCCGATTTTCCACTATCAAGGTAAATTATCCATAGTTTCAAGACTTTCAGGCTGAATCAAACAGCAAAATAGCTGCCCTTTTTTACTACCCCCGATTGCTTCAACAACAATTTGATTAACAGCTCTGATGATTACTTTTTACCAGTTCGCTTTATTTCAAGCCCGAACGCTACTTTATAGGTGATTTTTTGTTTTACGTACTTTTTGTTTATTAATATTTAGTTTTAAACGACTGGATCTTTTGGCGAAAGGAAAAAGCTTTATCAGGATCTTAAATAAATTGAACCGAGGCAGCATATGTTTGTTTTAAGTGTTTGTAAAGAAGGCAACACTTAAAACAACTTTTATTTATCTAATTCCTGATAGAATTAAAAAATCAGGTATTAAGATCATAAATGAAGAAAATAGTCTGGTAGTAAATCTTTTTTATTTCTTTTTTGGAGTGAATGACAAATATGTATATTTTTGCCGCCCATTCACGGAAATGAGCTGAAAAGCTCAACCCAAAATGGGAAAAGGCCCTGTAGCTCAATTGAATAGAGCATTTGACTACGGATCAAAAGGTTTCAGGTTTGAATCCTGACAGGGTCACCAGACAATTTAGAACCCGCTTTCAAAGCGGGTTTTTTGATGCCCGGACATTATCTTCCCCTGAGTTATTATATAAAAACGCGTTATTTTCAATGAATTTTGGTTTGTTTCCAATCTGGCAGCCACGCTGGAAATATCAAACCATTTTTTCGGTTTTGGAGAGCAGTTAATAAAATCAATTATGGTTAGGTTATCTATAGCTTAATAAATTTCAAATAAACTGCCTGGCCGCTGACGCTGTGTAAAACCGCAACGTACATGCCCGGTTTCAGTCCTTCTGCAGGAACCTCAACGCGTGTACGGTAACTGATATTAATACTTGAGAAAATTTGTTTGCCATCTATGCCCGTTATCTCCAACTGCTGCCAGCGGTCGGAGAGCCGCAGGTGATCGATGACCAGCGTGCTTTGTACCGGATTGGGATAATAAAGCAATCCATATTGCGCAGCTGGTACCGGTTCAATACCGGTTATTTTATTAACGATAAAACTTAAACCGGGGCTGTTTACCACATTGACTGCACAGGTACCTGAAACAGTGATCACGCATCTTATTTTATCTCCGGTTGTGGATGGCTTGTATGGGTAAGTACCGGCGGCAACCTGTAGCGCCGGCAAATCCTGCCAGTCATGCGTGCTGGTACTGTCCTGCCACTTCAGCTGGTAATTGGTACCTGCATTGGAAACGCCTGCACTTATAACAGTAAGATCTCCTTCGGTTACTATGGTATTTCCGGTTAAAGCAACTACAGGATTAAGAACATTCACCACTGTAAACCTTGCCGTACTTGTGCCCACTGTTGGTTGTGACAGGCAAATGTTGCTATGCGTAATTTCTACCGATACATAGTCCGAATTTTTTAATGAATCGGTTGTATATGTGCTGTTGTTTGTGCCCACTTTGATATCATTGACTTTCCATTGATATGATAAAGTTGTACCTAAATTTGCCGTAACGGCAGTAAATACCACTGGTTCGCCCTTGCATATAGTAGTTTTCGGGGTTTCGATACGCAGAACATAGGGGCCTGTATATAATGGAGAAACTGTTATTGTATCGTAGGCAGGACACCCGTTTGGACCAATTGCCCGCAATATGTAGCTGGTAGGCCAGGTTGGATAAACATACGTTTGCGCTGTACCCGAACCAAACGGACTGTAGGATAATGAAAACCACTGGTAAGTGTAACCAGCTATTGCAGGTGTGCCAATAAGAGCACCTGAACAAACAGCTGTATCACGCCCTGCATCTACAAAAGGTGCTGGTTTAAGACTGATCGAAACTGTATCGTAGGCAGTTGCTCCTTCTTCGTTAGTAACTTTTAGAAAATAAGTGGTATTTACAGTTGGTTTCGGTACCGGATTCGGCAGATTGGATGTAAAGCCTGCCGGGTTCGATGTCCAGGAATAGTAATCACCGCTGCTGTTCGATCCTAAGCTAACAGTATCACCCGTACAACCGATCTTGTCGGGGCCGGCATTGGCTGTTAATGCAGGTTGGCAAAAATCAGGTTGCATCTTCACAAAGAAGCCATCACCTAAACTTTGGAATAGATGCGGCCAGGTAATACCGAATAGCTTGCTTAAATCGCCGCCAATTGATTTTCGCGCGTTACCACCAAGTATAAACTGATCTTTACTATTTATGTACAAATTGGTTGGGGTTACCCAGGCAGCGTTGTAATTATATCCGCTGGTATACACTCGTTTGAATACGCCGGAGGTATCATACTTCGCCACAAAACATTCGGATGAATTTAAATTAAGCGTTTTATTATTTCCATCTGAAGAAGTTAAAACAAACGCAGAATAAGGCACGCCATTGTTGTAAAGCCGGCCAGCTGCATACACCTCATTACCTCTTGTGTATAAGGCTCCGGTTCCGCCATAATAAGAATAACGGCTTCCCACGGCCCATCTGCGTTTACCATTGTTGTCGAATTTATACAATGCAAATGTGCTTAAACTGTCACTGACTACAGTACCATCGGTATGCGTAATAAGAAAGCTGCCCGGCTGCCCATAGCCGGACATTTCTCCGGCTACATAGGTATTGCCATCGTCATCGGCAACGACTTTGTTAATGCGTGTATCCCCGTATTGATAGGTGGACACAAAATTATTATTCCATTGAAGGCTTCCGGTAGCATCGTACTTTACCATAAACCCTCTGAAATCGGCCACTTGCCCCTGCAGTTTTGCCCGTTCGACACCGCTGGCATCATAGATTCCCAGGTATTGTTCATAGGTGCCCACCAGGTAACTGTTTCCCGACAGATCAACACTAACATCAGACAGGCGATGTGAGTTAACGAACTGGAATCTCAATACGGCATTCCATATCAATGTGCCGTCTGGCCTGATCTTTAAAACAGCATGATTGTCGTGCACCTTGTAATCCGATGGTAGATCATATAACTGCTGAATAATACCGTTTCTGGCATAAGACAACTTTGAAAAAAAACCGCCAATTACAATAATATGATCATCTTTTATGGCAATATGCTCACCACTGGCATTAGCGGCATAACCCTGCCACAATGTTATATGATCGTACAGGATGGTATGCCAGATATACCTGCCGTTGCGATCGAGTTTTAAAATAAATCCATTTGTGCGGGAGCCCATGTAAGTAGTATCAACAGGCGCAGCATAGAATGCAATAGAATCGCCATTATTAAAGTACAGCCATTGGGTAGACACGGCATAGCCGGTAAGATAAATATTACCCTGTGCGTCTGTTTGGCCCGCTGTAAATGCTCCTGCCCCCGGCTTAAAGTAGTGCACCCATTTCAGCACCCCGCCTGCATTATATTTCGCGAAAAAGTTATGATCGCCTGCACCAAACTTTTTTGACACACCGGTAGAGCTGTGAAGTTTAGGCGCACCGCCAGTTGACCCAATAACAAATATGCCATCATCATAGCTACTCATCACTTGTGTTACAGTCATACCTGTTGCGCCGGTAGAGTCCATTGGGTTAATAAAGCAACTTGCATTAGTTGACGAACCAGGATAAACGAAAACAGCATTTGCACTCACGGTGTCGGCGCATCCATTTTCACTAATACTAATAAGCTGCAGCGTTTTTTGTCCGCTACCGGCATAGGAAATACCAGTTACCTTTGCGCCCGTTGCCGTGGCAGTACTGGCATCCTGATAAAATGTCCAAAGATAGTCCCGTGCTTCTCCGGCCTGGACAGCATAGGTGACCGTTTCACCCGGATTTACATTCACCTGGTCAGCTACGAACCGGGCCTGCGTATGTTCAACTTTTATATTAAAATTGTCAGGAAAAAGTTGACCACCCGGAACGCCTATACGGGTTGCCTGGATGCGATACCGCCCACTTGTCGTGATGGGTGAAGTAACAAAGCTAACGGTACCGCCGTTACCTGTTGCCGAGCCGCTAATAGGGCGGAAATCACTCCAGTTTATCAGACTGTATGCAACACCTGGTTCGGAGTTTTGAATGGTTACCTTAACCGGCTCGGATTTACACAAAATACTATCGGAAATAGAGGAGGGAAGATCAACCCTTGGAATGCCCAGGTAGGTAAATCCACCCATTGTTCCAGTACCCATTGAGGCGGTAGTAACCTCTACATTTCCAGATGCTCCGCCGCCAACCGTGGCCTTTATCTGCGTATTGGAAATGATTGAGAAAGAACTGGCTGGAACACCTCCAAAACGAACCGAGAAAACGGTTGAAAAATTATATCCGTTGATCGTTACAACATTCCCATTGGCAGCAGAGGTGGGTGTAAAGCTCGTGATCCATACTTTTGGATAGTCAATATATTTAACAAGCGTGTCGTTATGTGTACCATCTGAAACAACCAGCTTAATGGTATCGCGAAACTGATATATATCATGCGTAAAACTGGTATGGAATGAAGTACTGATCAGTGTATCGTTTTTAAACCATTTATACTGGTAGACTTGTTTTGAATAATTCCGCAGGTTAACGGTACCTGTAGCAGCTATGCCATTAGTATCAATCCTGAAAAAAGCGGTAGGTAACGGGTTGCCGGTGCTATTTGTATTTATTTCAATAAACCCATGCCCGCCTCCGGCCCACATTTGATCTTGATTGAGTATTTGAAGATCATTATGGTAATAATTCAAATAAGAAAAATTATTGTCGCGCGGTAGCGGTTGCCAGACTTTGCCAGAATCGGTTGTTTTATAAACGAAGTATCCGGCAAGACTATACCCGGTGCTGTCGTTCACAAAACGGAATTTATAGCCATAGAAAGGAGTAACTAAGGGATCGTTTTTTTGATCCCAGGTAATGCCGCCGTTAGAGGTATAATACACCACGCCATTCTGATCATCATTTTTTATGATCAGCCAGCCTTTGGCAGCTGTGAGAAAATGAGCATAAATAATTTGTCCTGGTGGTACCGTTATTTCAACCCACGTATTGCCGCCATCGTTTGTTTTGAATAGTTTATCAGAAGAATACTTTGTGCTGAATGCAAATACATTATTATTATCAACCGATACCACATCGTCGTAATACCGGTCTACATCAAGTCTTACCACAGACCAGTTAAGTCCTCTGTCGGTAGTCTTTAAAATACGGTCGGCCTCTACTGCATAGCCGGTAATATGGTCCTGTGGAAAGACCATACTGGTAATACCCGTTTTAAAGGCAAAGCCATCATAACGGTCGCTGTAAACCAAGGTAAAACTGTTTCCTTTGTCGGTAGAATATAATATGGATGGAACCAACCCATAATCGCCGTATACAATAATGGTATCCTGGTTAAAAGCCTTTACGCCTTTGATACCAAAACCTAACGTTAGGTTAACCGGGTAACCGTTAAAATTTACATTGCTGAGGGTAATCAATTTGCGGGTAAAGGTGCGCCCGCTGTCAGTTGTAAAACCGATATACTCCGTAAAAGCCACATAACCTTCGGAGGGAGAATAAAAACTAAACTCTTGTACTTCATTCATATCATTTACATCTTCAGAAAGCTGGCGCATCTGTGCGCTGGAAGAGTGACTACAAATAAGACAAAATACCAGGCTAAAGAGAAAGTACAATTTTTTCATAAGGGTTTAAATAAGCGCTGATGCAAAATAATACAAAAAAGCCAGTCGTTAAACGGTTTTGAATGACTTGAACTTAATTAATATAAGTTCTTTATCAGGCATGCATATCGCTTAATATCAACTTAAGTGCATTTAATTTGAGTAAATCCTCTTTTAACCGGTTTGAAGAAATTCCAATCCGGATCACCAGACAGGACAAAACGGAATTCTTCCTCTTGTCCTGTTTCTTTTTTAGCCTGGAACCGAGACTGTATATCAGCGAAACGGCTTCGTTCAGCCGGGCGGTTCGAACTCCAAATCCGTCAATCGTCAAATTTTCGGGGTAGTTATTTCTGGTTGAGTGAAATAAAGAAGGAGACCATACTCCCCCAAAAGATTATTTAAAAACCCGCACTAACCCTGGTTGTCTATACTTCATGATTCATTGCCCTAACAGGACAATTTCACCCATCTGGTAAAAAGATAAATACTTTTCAGCAAGGCGACCTGATGGTTGACAGGCTGGTAAGAATTCTACAGCTTATTTATTGGTAATAATTAAAAATATTTACCATTTGACCTGCAAGAATGCAACAAAACGAATTGGGAAAACTGCAATATAGATGAGCCTATCTCCCCTTACTTCGAGTAATGTTTTTCTATTATTAAGGTAACGGCCAGAAGCAATAAGGATCTGTACAGATTAAAATAAATAATATTGAAAGAGAAGCTAGTCCATCAACTTAATTCAACCGTCAGTGAATGTTAACCATAAAATTTTATATGAATATCGAATCTTTGGATTAGTCGTTTGTTTTTTTCTGTTAGCATCATGCAAAAAGTCGGGCATTATAAATATGAATAATGGTGACATGGCGGTAAGGAATTCAAAAAGCAAATTATCTCAGTTGCATTATCAAATCTCAAATGCGGATTATCTCCTATTATCGGGGATTGAAGTAGGCGCTGAATTAGAAGCAGGTTTCACCGTAAGCTCAAAATATAATTCTACTTCCGTATACCAATATGTTGCCAACTTTGACATAACTATTAACCGATTTCCCGAACGCCCTACTATAAATTATAACCTCGGTGGCACTTGTTCCGGGATTCAACAAAACTAATATGGGAAAAAAATTGGTTCTGGCATTAATTTGCCTTTCATTTTGTATCACCAATTGCAGTACACAGGGAACAGGTGATCATCTGCCTAAGGAAATAAATGTGAATATATTGGTATGACCTGCCATGACAGTTCTGCCAAAACTTTCACATGGCAGCCATTAAAAAAAGTATCAGAAAAAAAAGGTCCGGTAACTTTCCAATGGAAAACAGACGGCTCACTAAGTATTTATTACACCCCTGAAATAGCGGTACCGCCCTCTGTATTCATTAAAGTGAAACTAAAAGATCGGGACCGTAAAAGACTACCTGCTTCGTTATTAAATGACAAGTTTAAACTTATAGGTGTATACGAAGACATACAATATAAGAATAGTGATTTCTATTTTGCAGTTTATGTTTCTGATAAGCAGGTGTTGGTACAAATATGGCAAACATTTAATTTCTTATTCGAAGTCATTTATTATTCAAATACGAATGAAAATGCTTTTCACCAGGCTGGGTACAGTTTCCCATTTAAGCCATCAATCAGGTTTTAACCTGCAATAAAAAAGATATCCCGGCAATGGGTGGGCTGCCATTTATTTAAGTTGTTGTATGACAAGCAAAAATTGGCAGTATTATACTGGACCTCAAATAGTGACTCCTTGTATTTGTTTTTGAATTATCTATTATTAGAAATCTGCTAATAGAAAGAAAAACAAACCATCATCAACTGGCAGATACTCTTTACGGCCTAAACGTGAATAGCTGCGTTATCGGATTATTTTACTTCCGAAGCATTTATTACCATAATAAACTCCAATATATTTTCCATATCGACCACTCCGTATAACTGTTCCTTTTTTGTGACAACCAGTAATGGGTATTTGTTTTGCTGCATCAGCATCAGTGCTTTTTCAGCAAGTTCAGACGCTTCAATGAACCCAATATTTTTATCCATAGATAAATTGACCGGCGCTTCGGCGCCTGACTGCTGTAACGCCTTAATGATACCATCCCTGTTTAAGGCGCCGACAGGAGCATTTCCATCCAATACCAGGAAATTTTTGGCTTGCCCGTTCAGCAATGCGGCCACAGCTTTGTTTATTGTATCGGTTGTTTGCAGGGCAGGGATTTGTTTCATTACTATTTCTTCCACGGTGCGACCTTTGAGCAACGATTCATTTTTCACTATTTCAGCCTCGGTCATTGCTCCCAGAAATACAAATAAACCGATGAATATGAGAAACGGGTTGCCGAAAAACCCGAGAAACACAAATATAACGGCTATTATTTGCCCAACCGTTGCGGCGATTTTTGTTGCTGCCACCCTGTTTATACGAAGCGACAATAACGCCCTGAGCACCCTTCCGCCATCCATTGGAAATGCCGGAATAAGGTTAAAGACCGCCAGCCAGCCATTTACTATGGCCAGGCTCAGCAAAAAATTGTCAGCCGTTACATGGGTAATCACAGAAAAATCGATAGGCAATTTTGTTAACCGCAAATACATATACAGCAGCAATAAAATTACAAAGTTAACAGCCGGTCCTGCCAGGGCTACTATCAATTCCTGCCCCGGTTTGTCGGGCATTTTTTCCAGCCTTGCCACACCGCCAATCGGATATAGTGTAATGTCCTTTGTATTAATATGAAACCGTCTTGCGGCAAGGGCATGCCCGAACTCATGCAACACAACACAAACAAATAATGACAGAATAAATAATACAGACCAGGTCACCTGCTCCCAATTAAGCCCCCGGCTTAAATTGGAAAAAATAATCCAGAAAAGAATAATGGGAAAGGTCCAGTGTATGTAAACCTGTATACCGCCAATTTTACCAAGCGACAGAGCGTTTTTCATTACGTAATAGTATTAAGTGAGTTCAATCTCTTATGTTCATCCATGTAATAACAGACTGCCTGGTCGGGATTAAACCACGAAACTAAATAAGTCAATAGTCTGTGTTTGTTCTCAAAATACCGGTAAACGCTGGCTTCTGACGTACCTCCTTCTGCCGCCAGCTTCTTAAAAGTAAAATACCCAATATGCTCAATTATGGATTAAATGTATTTTGTTACCCTATTGCTCCTTAGCCGGAATGGCGAGAAGCGGTATGTTGATGTGATAACTCATTTTTTTTGTTCTGCTCGGGTTGAACATCCTGTTCCAGATGCCTTCATCATGGCGGTAAGTTATCATAACCAGTATATCTGTCCCTGTTTCTTTAATGTGTTTCTGAATGGATTCTTCAAACTCCTTTCCGAATAAATGCGTGACCTTCGGGGACTCCTCCTCATACCGCCGCTTCAGAGACTTTTCATAATGGTGTGTTTTACGGGAATGCTCAAGGTAAGTTGCTGCTCTGTCATCATCTTCATCCGTAAAAACGGCCACCGATACCTGCGCCATATATAAATCCACAAGTTCGAACACAGGGTCAATTATCGTAGGTTCCCGTTCAAAATGATTCGTTGCAATCAAAAACTTCCCGGGCCTCTTCCATTCATATTCATAAGGTATTGCCATAACCGGTATACTGACACTGCCTATAATGGACGCAGTTTTGCTACCAAAGAGTTTTTCTTTAAGGCCGCTTGCCCCTAATGTACCCATTACAACCAGGTCGGCATTAACTGCGGCGGCGGTTTCCACAACCGCATCTTTTATCGTTCCCGTGAATATCCTGGTAATTACCACAACCCCCTCCGTTTCTTCAATGCTTTTTTTTACTTGTTGCAGCTTCTGCTCAGCGTCATTCAACAATGACTGGTTGAATTCTTTATTTATTCCCATATAATCGGTATACACATTTCCCTTAACCTCAAAAGCATGAAGGAGGATAATTTCCGCCGGAAGTATCTTGGCAGATTGAACCGCAAAGTTGACCGCATTATTGGCGCAGGCGGAAAAATCAGTTGGTACCAGTATTCTTTTCATAATATGTTTTTTATGATGAATATTCATGTGGCTGCCGTACCGCTGTCCAAACTTCAACAATGTTCAATTAAATCAGGCTGGTATAGCCAGCACAGGAATTTTTTAATGAAAAGCCATTTTCTTTGTGACACTTTTATTCAGTAGCTTTTCCCAAATACTTTTCGGATAGGTGATCATAGCTATCATGGATATAGTAATCTGCTGTGCCGGCATCTGATATTCAGTTTTTATTAAAAACCAATAACGGCACCTTTGTTTGAAAAGACAATTCTTCAGATTTAGAGGAAAGAAAGAGTTTCTGAAAAACGGTTCTTTTCTGATCAGTAAACATTACTACCACCGAAGGCTTTTTTAGCCGTATCTGGCTTTGAATATTCTGAATTAATGAATGAACAGCATCATTTGTTTCTAAATGTACTTTCAATCCATATTTATATTTTTGCTCAAATGCCGCTTTTCTTATTTTTCCATCAAATGTTGGTTCATCAGGCCATGCAAAGTGCAAAGCGTCGATCGTTGCTTTAAATGGCAGGGCAAAATCAACCACTCTTGCTATTTCCGTTGAGTAATTACGTAAATCTGTTGCATACATAACCCGCTTTACATCCGTTGCCCGGTAATCCTTAGGAACGGCTATAACCGGCACAGGCGACTTTGTAATAAGATTACCTGTATTGGTGCCAAATATTCTTTTTAACTTTCCGGCACCACGTGTACTAATACAGATATAATTTATGTCCAGGTTTTTTCTGCAATAATCCAGTATGGAAACATCGGCACTGATTCCCTCTATAATTAAAAATGAATGTTTACCCGGTTTTATATTCATTTGCCGGTATATATCACCAATAAATTTTTCCAATTTCATGTAGCATTCCTTCTTCTCCTTAGCAGCATATTTCTCATAATAATCATCCGACCAGCGTGTAAGTCTTAAAACATTAAGTACATGCACAAAAACCAATTCGAGCTTTTGCTGACTGGACCATTTGATCGCAAACCGGTTACCAGCTTTCGAATTAGGTGAGAAATCAGTTGGAACGAAAATTTTCTTCATATTAGAACTCTTTTCAACTTAATAAAAATAATGTAGTAACGCCTGATACCATGTGACCGATGTCATGGTAGCATATGACTTTTGATGGAACTTCCATTGTGAATAATATTGGTTAAACCTTAAGTGAATTGGATAGTTGATAAACAGGCAATTCACGATTCGTTTGACTGCAGGTCGCCCTATTCAATAAATAAACTCAAAACCTGAAAGCATTAGCATTTAACAAATCCTAATGCAAACAGTTAAACAACAAGATTGAAGAAAAAGTAAGGTTTGTAAACAAGACTGCCGAGCCACAACAAACTTGTCATGGCATTAAAGTATGTTTGAATGGATACTAACCTGCGGAAAAAGAGATATTGGACAAAAGCAATTAATTACAGGCGTATTTTCCGGTACAATGTCGTAGGATGAGGTTGTTTTACCAATGTACGTTGTAACATGCTGCAGGGTGTCCCGGATAAGACAATATTTTAGCAACGGGTTTCAGTTATCGTTATTGTTCTATATTTGTTCCTTTGTATCCATTTACATTGCAATTGAAAAGTGTATTTTTTTTATGTCGGAAATTATTGAAACGCCATTCTATCACATTTACTACCCTGTGAAGGTTAAAAAAAGCCGCATAGCCGGCAAAGGTGCTTACGCCATGCAGCACATACCGGCTCGCAGAAAGATCGGTGATCTTGGTGGCGTCATTATCACCATAAAGGAAGCCAGGCGCCTGATTAAAAACCAGGTGGTGATAAATTTAGTGGAGTTGGATAATGACCTTGCGTTAAATGCGGCTGACAATGCGAACAACATGCGTTTTATAAATCATTCCTGTGGTCCGAATACCTATATGCGGGTAATGAAGAACCGGGTGGAATTTTATGCTTTGCGCAACATTAAAAAAGGAGAAGAGCTGACCTGCGATTACGGTGAAACGCATCATGAAGGAACGCTTCCATGCAAGTGCGGTGTTAAAAACTGCCGCGGGGTTATTTAAACTAAAACAGACTCATTGTCTGTGGAAAAATTTTACCCATACCTGAAATTGAAAACCATCCCGGCCGCAGGCCGGGATGGTTTCCGGGCAGTTAGTACAGGTCTTTATTCCTTCGTTATATTGATCAACGCCCTTCTGTTACGACTGCGGCCGTCTGGATTATCACGGCCATTGATCAATTCCATCTCAAGCGGACAACAGGCTCCGAAAGACTGAAATGTGATCCTACGGGCTTCTATACCTTTATCAATGAAATATTCGGCGCATTCTCTTGCGCGCCGGTCAGATAGTTTCTTATTATATTCATCGGTGCCCTTACCATCTGTATACCCTGAGATCTGAAGTGTTGAAGCCGGAAATTGCGTAAGTATATTGTAAACTGAATCCAGTTTGGTCACAGATTCCGGTTTCAGGATGCTTTTATCAAAATCGAAATATACAGTAACCACATTCTCTGCATTTAAAAAGAACGCTTTATCAATGTACATATCTGTATTCACCAACTGATCGGTCAGCAGGTTCACTTCGGTGGTATCATTAATTTTCACCACGGCAACCGTATCATTATAATATTGTTTGGTTATAGTGATCCTGTAATTTGAATAATCATTATGAATGGTATCAAACATATACCTGCCTTCTTCATCCGTTTTAGTTATCCAGGTTTTGCCCGATGGGTCTGTTAAAACAATGTCAGCGCTGGACACAGGGGTATTGTCCTTACTGTCAAATACCAGTCCGCTTAACCGCTTATTTTTTTCCGTTCTTTTAATAAGATAGTTTTCGAGACAGCAGCCGGTACCCCTGTCAGACCCGACAATGGCATTTGCCAACAGAGCAGAGTCCTCAGGCGCAAAAAAGTAAATATCATCTCTCGATGAATTAACGGGATATCCCATATTGCGGGGTACGCCCCATAATCCATGCCCGCCTGTAACCCAAAAAAGATCATACCCACCCATTCCCGGCCTTCCGTTCGTTGAAAAGACCATCGTTCTACTGCTGGTATGATAAAACGGCGCCTGCTCGTCACCGGCTGTATTTACCTTCGGGCCTGCATTGACGGGGCTGCCGGCGCTGCCATCTTCATAAATAGGCGCATACCAGATATCGTATCCACCTGAACCGCCCGGGCGGTCAGAGGTAAAATATAAATACACTCCATCCGCTGAGCAAAATGGTTGCCTGCTGCTAAACCCGTCGATATTCACCTGGGGTAATAAAGCCGGCCTGGTCCATCCACTGTCACCGCGATTAATAATGTAATAGATATTAGAAACTATGCGGCCTTTTACTTTTTTCCATTGAGTAAAATAAACACGCATACCGTCGGCTGTGAAACTTGCTACCCCCTGATTATTTGAAATGTCTGCAACCGGTAAAACAACAGGGGTCAGTTGATCGAGGCTGTCATTTTTCAAAGTGGCATAAAATAATCGGCTTGTATGTGGGTTTACACCTTTTACTTTGGCAGTATCGGTTTTCGTACTGCTTAACAGGTATTTGTTGCCGCTTACCACCCTTACTGCAAAAGCGCCTTTTTCAAAACTCCCGGGTGTATTAAGCTTCCGGCTATTCACCTGGCCGGCGCCGGCCGCCGCAAGTTGTTTGCGTATGTATTGCAACGTTTGCAACTCATTTTCAGCCGCTTCCCTGAACCGGCCGTTTGTTTTATCCGAATTTAAGTATTTGCGTATATTTTCTTCCGCCGCATCATAATTTCCCAAACTGCGTTCACATACGGCACTCCAGTATAATGCATCGATATTGTCTGTGCATTTTTTGTAAGCCGAGTCGGCTTTTAACCAATAATGGGCAAGCCGGTAGCTTTCTGCCTGTTTGTAAAGTATGCCCGCACGCGACCTGTTTTGGGTACCTGCAGCCGATGTGCCTCTTTTAGCATAGGTTGTAAATGCAGGAGCGTTTATATTGCCCCCCGGTGTTTTCAGATACTGCTCATACAAATAGGCAGCCGTAAAATATTCACCGGCCTCAAAATACTGATCAGCTAACTGCAGCGGACTTTTACCATGCACAACCTGTTGCCCCTGTAAAGGCAGCCAACATATGCCGGCAATCAGTAAACCAAAAAAATTACCGGCCAGCGGCCTCCCCTTAAAGTATAAAAGTTTAATCATAATTGAATACCCGGATGTTTTAATTTTCAAACTTCATTTTATAGCCTTGCACAACGAACAAAATCAACAATGCTTTTTGTTCCCGACCGTTTTATATAGGAGAGGGTGAGCTCAAAACTATTCACGTTTTTCGTCATCGATCTTAGCTTCGAAGCATTCGCATCATAGCTCACACCTATAACGAAACACCTGTAATCGATGCCCACATATGGAGCTATCGCATCATTGACGCGGTGATAGGCGCCCAGCATAAGATCGGTCTCTGCATTTATATTTACCTGTGCATAAAAACCGGTAATTGCTTCCCATGCAGTACCCTGCCGCATATATAATACATGCGGAATGATCCTGGCCTGATCTGATATATTATAGCTTATACCTCCATGTACGGAATACCTGACAGGGATCCTGTTGAGCCCTGTATTTTTGTTGGTGACGATGGGGTCTTTAGGTCTGTTCAAATGATAAACTGAAAAGCCGCCAAATACATTGGTTTTCTTTTCAGGGGAAGCATCAAAATACAGAATGCCGGCCCCTATATCGGGAACAATGGAAGACGTTTTTGCAAAAGTTTGTGTCGTTGGGTTACTGGCCTGGTAGCCCGTAATAGGATTCCATTGTTCGCCCCATTTAAATTTGGAGCTGTTAACATGGCGGCTAATGATACCCCCCTGCAACGCCATAACAATACGCTGGTTGTAATCCTTACCGAATTTAACGCCGGTGTAGGCATAAGAACCGGATAAAGTAAGGTAATTAAACCCGCCATCACCGGCCGACTGGTTTAAAAGATTTATACCCAGCCCTGCATTCTTACTGGTACGGGTGTCGAATGAAATGCCTATTGTGCGATATAAACTGCTGAGGCTGCCCCACTGGCTGCGAAAAATAGCAGAAGCCCTGTACTGGCCGTCGGCGCTGCCTGCCAACGCAGGATTGATATACAGGGGATATGTATAATTCTGCGTAAAGTGAGGATCTGTTTGGGCAACTGCTTTCGCGGCAGTTAACAACAACAAACAGGCCGCCAGCCAGCCGCATCGATTGATGTACTTGTTCTTCATATTGGATATTGTTTTTATCGGATAAGCGTAATAGAACCTTTCATTCTAACCTTGCGGCCATCCTTCAATACACCTTTCAGCACATATAAATAAACGCCCACCGGCTGGGCGCTGCCCTTGTATTTACCATCCCAGCCGCGAATGGTATCGGTAAGCGTTTCGAGGCGCTGCCCCCATTGATTAAAGATCTGCATCTCAACAGAAGCGATATAATTTCCGTAAATAAAAAGCTGCTCATTTTTTCCATCGCCATCCGGTGAAAATACATTGGGCACAAAAATGTCTTTGCCCAATGGAAGCACCGTTATTTTAAATGACTGGGACACTCCGGCACAACCGTTAACGAAAGGGATGGTGGTAATGAGGGCGGTATAGGGCGTATCGGCGGTATTGGTGGCGGTAAAAGATGGTATGGTGCCGGTGCCCGAAGCGGTAAGGCCAATTGACGTATTTGAATTCCTCCATTGTATGCCGCCTGCCGGATCGGTTATGTTGAAATTATAAGGCGCCACCACTGTACCATCGGTAACGGTGGTATCCCTGGTTATATCAATTAAGGCCGGTATCGGATCAACCTGCAGGGTGAATGTGGTTTCATTGGCGCATTGGCCTGAATCGGGCGTAAATGTATACGTTGTCGTTGCGGTGGTATTCAAAGCCGGCGACCAGGTTCCTGTAACTGGCGTAGCATTGTTCGATGTGGTGGGCAATGCCGTTACAGGCGCTCCCATACATACAGACGCCGCAGTCGAAAACGCCGGTGTCACTTTCTGGTTTACAACAATGGTCAATGCGGTTTCAGCCGCGCACTGACCGGCCGTTGGGGTAAATGTATAGGTAGTAGTTGTGGTGTTATTCAAAGCCGGCGACCAGCTGCCCGTGATACCGTTATCGGAAGTGGTGGGCAACGCTGTGAGCGTACCGCCGGTGCATATGGGTGCAACCGCGGCGAACGTTGGTACTGTTTTAGGATCAACGACGATCGTCATCGTGTCAGTTGTTGCACACACACCGGCTGTTGGGGTAAATATATAAGTAGTGGTGGCGGTGTTATTCAAAGCCGGCGACCAGGCGCCCGTAATGCCATTGTTGGCCGTTGTGGGCAACGCGGCCAGCGCAGTGCCGGAACAGATCGGCGCAACAGGCGTGAACACCGGTTGTACATTCGGATTAACGGTGATCGTTATGGCGGCTGTTGTTGCACACGCACCGGCCGAAGGCGTAAATGTATACGTTGTGGTTACGGTATCGTTCAAAGCCGGCGCCCAAGAGCCCGTGATATTATTATTGGAAGTAGCAGGCAGCGCCGGCGGCATGGTTCCGTAGCAAACAGGTGCAGGCTGCGTAAATGCCGGGGTAACAATAGCATTAACGGTGATCGTAAGCGTGGTGGTGGTTGCGCACTGACCTGCAGCCGGCGTAAAGGTATAAGTAGTGGTGGCCGTATTATTCAAAGCCGGGGCCCAGGCGCCGGTGATGCCATTATTCGATGTGGTGGGCAGGGCGGTTAGCGCAGCGCCGGAACAGATGGGTGCCACAGGCGTGAACACCGGTGTTATATTCGGTTCAACGGTGATGGTTAAGGTGGCCGTTGTTGCGCACTGACCTGCAGCCGGCGTAAAGGTATAAGTAGTGGTGGCCGTATTATTCAAAGCCGGGGCCCAGGCGCCGGTGATGCCATTATTCGATGTGGTGGGCAGGGCGGTTAGCGCAGCGCCGGAACAGATGGGTGCAACAGGGGTGAATGTGGGCGTTACCTGCTGGTTTACGGTAATTGTTAACGTGGTTGTGGGCGCGCACAAACCGGCCGTTGGGGTAAATGTATAGGTTGTGGTTGCGGTGTTATTCAAAGCCGGCGACCACGAGCCGGTAATGCCGTTATTCGAAGTAGTGGGCAGGGCCGCTAAAGGATCGCCCGAACAAATGGGCGCAACCGGATCGAACGTTGGTATAACGTTCGGGTTGACCGTATTCGTAAATGTGGTTGTTGTACCACACTGGCCGGTGCCGGGCGTAAACGTGTATGTTCCGCTGGCGGTGTTGCTCACCACCACAGGGCTCCAGGTACCTGTTAATCCATTTGATGAAGTGAGTGGTAAAGTAACAACCGGGTCGCCTTCACAGATAGTAGCGCTGGTACCGAAAGGGAAAACGGGCGTAATATTCGGATTCACGGTAACGGTGAGCGTTGTGCCTTCAACGCATCCGGCCGATGTGGCGGTAAATGTATACGTGCCTGAATTGGCAGCATCGATCACCGCCGGCGACCATGTGCCTGTAATGCCATTGGCAGATGTATTGGGTAATACCGGTACCGTTCCGTTTTGGCATATCGTAAGGGAGGTGCCGAACGAAAAGGTGGCCCTCACCTTTGGAATTACAACAATGTTAAGCGTAACCGGTATGCCGCAGGTGCCGGCCGCCGGGGTAAAAGTATAAGTGCCTGAAGCCTGGTTACTCACAACCGTTGTATTCCAGGTGCCGTTAATTCCATTATTGGATACACCTGGTAAAACGGGCGGCGTGCCGCCTTCACAAATAGAAGCAAAAGAACTGAAAAGGGGAACGTTTATCGGGTTCGATAATACAACACCTGTTAATACATCCTGTATGCTGCCGTTAAGATCAAAAATAAAATTGTTATATATACCGGCGTTCAGCCCGGTGATGGTCAATTGCCCCGCTGCGGTGGAAGCAATGGCTACGGGGCCTGTTACAACCCCATCATCATTATATGTTACCTGGTAGGTAGTGTTGGGTAACAGCCCGGTGAACGAGATCGATCCTTCGGAACCATTACAGCTGGATGGGTTATTACTGATCAGTAAAACGGGGTCGAAGGTTTCAGCCCTGACATAGTTATACCAATGGGAAATAATCAATAAAATGATTATAGGTAACGGTTTAGGGTTCATTTTTCTAAAGATAATTGGATTAACAGATAGGTGCCTGGTATCGATTACCAAACAGCACGGTTGCGCGAATATGTATTATTCGCGCAACACACGTACTAGTA
Source organism: uncultured Niastella sp. (assembly GCA_966211305.1). GTDB lineage: Bacteria > Bacteroidota > Bacteroidia > Chitinophagales > Chitinophagaceae > Niastella. Next base: position 35,834 of record CBIHPC010000018.1, on the reverse strand, counting down.
ATAGTTGGATGTTAATAATTCGTATACTGTATACCGAAGAGGCACAACAAATGTTATTACAGGATAGGACACACGATTACGTAATTGTTCTAATATGAGATGGAAGGTGAAGAGCTACATCCCGTATATGGCTCGTGAAGGGCTCGTGAGGGCCTGGCGATCGTGTTGTGTGGTAAGCATGCTTATGGCGGAACGGAGGTCCTATTTCTCAGTAATTCCCTTCCATTCATCCGTTCTGAAAGGAATGGCAGGAAGGCCTGCTGCATTTACCAGGTTGCATGCAGGATTGTCGGCCCATGCATATCGCACAGCGGCCGGTTCGGCCACTTTATCTGAATAAACGATCACTTCATTTCCTTTTCCCCCGGCGCCACGGACGATAATGGCTTTTGCCCAATAAAATTGTTTGTCTTTACCCGCAATGGCGAAACCTGCCACTTCTCCCCCATCTTTTGTTGAAAGGCCCGCTCCTGTATTGCCAAAATTGATCCGGAGGCGATTGCCGTCTTTACGGTACCCCTTATACGTGGGGCCCGATGCAATGCATTCCTGTTTGTACACCATTTTATCGGCAACCAACGCCAGGCGGCGGCCAACTTCCTGTTTGTTTTTCGGATGGATATCACTCGCTTCTCCAATATCAATGGTGCAGGCCATTCCTGTATTAGGCTGCGAAAGCGTGAGCGCCTGCGCTTCTCTCAGTTCGGCCCATTCGCTTTCCGATGGCAGCGGTTTTGTTTTCATGTAGTTGGCCAACTGCACAAATAAGAACGGAAGATGGCCCTGTTGCCAGCGTTTTCTCCAGTCTGCGATCAGCATGGGAAATAATTTGCGGTAATCATAAGCCGCTCCGGCGTTCGACTCGCCCTGGTACCAGATAAATCCTTTAATGCCATAAGGTATAACCGGGTTTATCATGGTATTGAAGAGCACGGTGGGATAATACTGGTAGTTGAGCATTTTGGGAAGCGGGGTTTCAAGGTCTTTTTTATATACCCATTTCCCGCTTAAAGAAATGCTGGCGGAACCATCTGTAATATAGATCTCATCTGCCGGGTTCAACCCGCCCCCACCCCATAACATCGCAATTCTTACAGCAATGGTATTTTCTCCGCTTCTTACCAGGCCGGCAGGAAGGGTATAGGAATGCGTTGGATTGGCATTCCAGACATTCTTACAAATTTCCCGGCCATTGAAGTAAAGCGAATAGTTCATCTCGGGGTGGCCCAGGTTGATGGTAACATCCTTTGCGGCAAAGGATTCGGGCAGCGTTATCTTTTTGCGCAGCCAAACCATTCCTTCATAAAAGCCGGCCCCGGAATCTTTTATCGCAGCCGGCATTTCAATTGTTTTCCAGCCGACATCGTCATATGCCGCAGCCGGAACGATCTTATCGGCATTATTTTGCGGATTGTACACTATTTCCCAAAAGCGGATCAGGTTCAGACTGTCCTGCACAAAATCCTCACGGTCTGGCGCAAGCGTATCGTTACTTAGCGTTTTTTCCCTGGTGATCGGCGAAGTTAGCAGCATCTCCCTGCTTGTCCAGGCCTCAATTGGTGTGCCGCCCCAGGTGCTTTGAATAATGCCCACCGGAACTTTTTGGTCGTGGTGGATTTTACGGGCAAAATAGTAAGCTACTGCCGAAAACGGTTTCACGTTTGCACCATCGCAGACTGTCCATTTTCCGGCTGCTATATCGGTTTGCGGTTTTACCTGTTTACTATGTTCAACAACCAGAAATCGTATTTGCGGAAAATGGGCGTTTTGAATTTCTTTGTCTGCGTCCTTTGCCTGCTGCACCTGCCATTCCATGTTCGACTGACCCGAAGCCAGCCATACATCACCTATAAGAATTCCTTTCAGTTTGATGGCAGTACCCGGTTTTCCCGGTTCAGCCACTTCAAGCATATACGGCCCGCCTGCCTTAAAGATTGGAAACTTAACCTGCCATTTACCCTGCCGGTCGGCGTTGGCAGTTGCCTGAACATTTCCCAATTTTGCTACGATGACAGCGCCGGGGGCTGCATTTCCCCACACCGGAATGTTGATGCCTCTTTGCAGCACCATACTATCGCCAAATACTTTTGGCAGGGTGATCTGGGCATGAACCGGTATTTGAAGAAGTAATATTACCAGGAACGGAAGCATTCTTTGCACGAAAGATCTCATTGTTACTATCGGTTTGTTAGTTTAAAAATCACTCAACCACCATTACAAATCCACCATTGGCATTCAGCGTAATGTCACATTTTTTTTGCTTTGCTGCATCCAGCATCGTTTTTGAAAACAATCCGTTCCCGGTTCCATCGGTGAACAGCGTTGCCTTTCTTTTTTTAAACGAAGCCATGTCAACGGTAATTTTCTTTTCATTTTCCTCGCCGTTGATACCGGCAATATACCAACGCTTACCGCTTCGCCTGGCGATGACAGCGTATTTCCCCGGATACCCTTCCAGAAATCGTACATCGTCCCAGTTGTCGGGAAGTTTTCTTAAAAATGCTTTCACGTCACCGGGCACCTGTACCATACCTTCCGGGGCCTGGGCATAATGCTGTATGCCCGATAAGAATAAAACCGAAAGGGCCAGTTCGAAGGCGGGCGTTGTTTTTCGGGTACATGTTGACGATGTAAGCCCCGTAAGGTTCATGGGGGTAAAATCCATGGGGTCGAATGCATTTCGGGTGAACGGCAGCATTGCGCAATGATTGGCCTGCCTGTCGGTAGCCTGCTGGTCAAATGTCACCATTTCCATTCCGTAAATGGCCTCGGCTGTCATCAAATGAGGATAGGTTCTTTGCCAGCCCCGCGGCAGCGTAGCGCCGTGAAAATTCACCAGCAGCTTATATTTTGCCGCATCGTTTAAAATGTCGATGTAGTACTTGATCATGCTCTGGCCGTCGCCGCCGAAAAAGTCGATCTTCACGCCTTTAATGCCCAATGCCTGCAGCCGGCTGAATTCTTTTTCCCTTCCTTCTTTCGTAAGCAGTTTATCTTTGGGATGATAGGCGATCGTGTTCCAGTCGCCTGCTGAATTGTACCATAACAGCAACCCGATATTTTTTTGTTTCGCATAGGCTGCCAGTTCAGCTATTTTATCGTACCCGATCTTGGTATCCCAGTCTGCATCTATGAGGCAGTATTGCCATTGCATGTCATGGGCATAGTCGATATATTTTTTCTGTTCATTGTAAGTGATGCTGTCATCCTTGCTATTGATCCAGCTCCAGCTGGCTTTGCCGGGTTGTACAAAAGAAGCGTCCTTTAACACGGTTGCCGGCGCCAGGTCGGTACCCAGTGTAGACGTTGCAATTGTTTGTAAACTTCCCATTGTTATGATCCGCCACGGTGTAAGCCAGGGCTTATCGTTTTGCGGTAAATGGCCGCCGCCGGTAAACACTTCCCTGGGATCGGCAAAACCCACTGAATAAACAGCCGAAGCGGAGTCGTTGATCAATCTTGTGCCGCAATAAGCGCCATCGAGCGCTGCTTCGGTGATCAACACCCAGGTATCGTTCGTTTTGAACAATGCAGGGTACACCCAGCCCGACTTTAACGGTGAAGTTGTACCAACAGCAATGTTTTGCAAATAATGTTCTTCATAAGAGGGATGACAATGGTTCCAGCCTGTTTTTGCTTCACTCATGGGTTGCAACCAGGCTGTTGCATTTTTGTCAAATGTAAAAGAGGAATGTTCTTTAACTATCGTTTCCTTATTTTTTATCCAGGGAAAAGCATAACGGAAAGCCGCCCCGTCGTTGGATAACCGGAAAATGAGCTCCATTTTTTTGGCTTCTTCATTCACAAAGGATATCACCAGTTGGCTGGCCTGGTAAAGAATGCTGCTTTTTTTTGCATTCTTCGTGTGATAGCGCTCCGTTATACGTTCCGGTTTTGACGTAGCCGCCAGTTTCATGCCTCGTGTAAAATCATGCCCCTGCATCATCACACCTAACGCCGAAGGCTGTATTACGTTCACGCCGGCTCTCTGAATGCTGTATTGAATTTCACCGGAACCTGATAAAAATACCTGTAGCGCAATGGACCTGTCGGGGCTTTGCAACTGTGCCACCTGCTGTGCCTGTAACCGGTTAACTGTTCCGACACCCCCAATGAGGAGCCAACCTAAAAGAAATGCGCTTTTTAAACTCATTTTTAAAACCATTATGACTTATATTTTATCAAAAAAAGGGAACATCGTTCTCACCTGTCATTTATGAAAAAATTGGGAATGCTTCCGGCGAAGCATTCCCAACAACTGATAAAAAATCCGTTATTTAACGATGAGCTTCTTAGTGAAATTAAAGGCTTTTGAATTTATCCTGACATGGTAGATCCCTGTCTTAAGCCGCGAATCTATATCTATCCTGTTACCGCCCGAAGCGATCTTTTTGTACAACATTCTGCCCTGGTTATCATAAATGCTAACGACCGCATTTTCTGAAATTTCCGGAAGAACGATCGTAAACCTTCCACCACTGGCAGGATTCGGATACAGGCTTATACCGTCCTCATTTATAACGTTGACCTGCGTTGCTATTCTGGCGCCCGAACCCGGAATGAACGGAGACAAATTGTTTCCAGGAATTACCTGTTGTGTAATGCCGGGGCCCTGCCAGGCTACCGCTACGTTATCACCACCACTACCTTCTTTGTGAAGGACCTCAATGTAATATTTTTGCCCGGCAACCAGGTTAATGGTAGCAGACTGCTGTGTACTGTACTTATTCCATTCTCTCGAATTCGTCCATCCATTTATGTAAGCTATCCTTGTTGCTCCAGCCGGGTTGTCGCTGGTGCTCAGGTATAGTTCGGTGTTGTCGTCACCCGCTACCCAGAAGGTGTAGCTGCCGCTTGCCGTAGGATGGAGATATCCACGGATCCTGGTGCCATAGTTATCTGCCCAGTTGGTGGGGCATTCCAGGCTGGTGAGCTGCCCGCTACCGGAAGGATTGTTCGGATAACTGGCATTCGAGGTGAGGCTACTAATAGTAGTGCCGCTAATTCCTGTCCAGAATTCCCTGAGTATGGAGCCGGTAACAGTAACGGTAAACGTCTGCGCACTTTTGCATCCGCCGCTATTGGTGTAGGTGGCCACGTAATTTCCGGCCTGGGTTGCCTGGATATTTGAAATGAGTACTTCACGGGTAGTAGCGCTAAAACCATTCGGTCCGCTCCAGCTCCAGGAACCACCGGTTACAGGCTGCGGGCCAAACATCACCGAACCTCCCTGTGCCACAGTAGCTGTTGCAGTTTGTTGCCATGAACCGCCATTGAGCTGAACGTATGGAGTGATGGTTGAAGGCGTACAAGGTGGTTCTCCATAAACGATGCCACGGCCTGCCGTACTCATGTATACCCTTCCGAAAACATTCATATCGCCCTGCACGAATTGCCCGTTTCCGGGGCCGCCGTATTCATGCGCATCGTCATTTACACGAACCCACGAAGCACCCTGGTCTGTTGAGCGATAAACCCCTCTGACATTGTTGACGGTACCCCAAATGTAAATGGCAGGATAATTTGCTCCGGCAGCAGCCACCCCAAACCCAACGGCTCCGCAATAACTGACATCACTTATGGTTGAAAATGATTGCCCTGAATTGGTTGAACGCGCCAGGCCCCCATTGTTCAAAGCTATCCACACATGACCTTCCATTCCCGGCGCCATCCTGATGACATTTGAGCCCCAGCTCCCAACTGAACTGGCCTGAGAAAATGAAACACCACCATTGGTGCTCACCATTACCGCCCCATTTTCACGGTTGTATGCATAAAATTTATTGGAATTGACAGGGTCGCCAACCGGTAGTGCATCACGAAAACTTAAACTACTTACCAAAGACCAGGATGATCCATTATCAGTTGACCTGTAGGTGAGCGTAGTGTCTTTAGGAGCATGCAAAATGGTATTGCCGTTTGCCGATAATGCCACCTTTCCCTGAGTACCATTCAAATTGCATTGGGTCCAGGTTAAGCCCATATCAGTGGAATAATACATGGTGTTTCCCACCCGCACAATTTTGCCTGTATTTTGAGCGGCTACTGCCAGTCCGGTAGTGGTTCCTATTTGAGGATTATGGATGGGTGCGTATTGATCAAGATTCGTGTGCCTGAACCCGGTATAATCACCAATAACAGAAATTACAGGGCCATTCGGGATACTTTCCAAACCCAGGGGCACGGTTTCTTCGAGCCCCCTCACATTAAATCGCCAGGTACTACTGGTATTGATGTTATCGTTTACAAAAATGCCATTACCCGAAGTGACCCAAACTTTTTGCGTATTGAAGGGATCGAATTCCACTGAGCCGGCCCAATGGATGGAATGTCCGTAGATCCAGGTTATGCCGTCAGTATCCAGGGTAAATCCCCGGCCTACCACATCAACCCAGCCTGCCCCTCCGTTTGTGCTCAGAAATATCCTGTCACCGTGTACGTCCTTATTTTCATTCGTATTTCTGTATTGAGTCATATAGGTGTTGATGGTAGATGCTACGATCCGGTCAGGATTATTCGGATCAACGCATATTCCGCCGAATGCCCTGTTGAAACCTGCCGGTGTAATGTTTGTCCATACACCTGTGGAAATATTGTATTTCGAGATCTGGCCATTATCCATAGGCTCGGGCGGGGTTTCTTTTCCATGTGGCCCGGCTCCATTTCCATAGGTTACATAGAGGTTGCCATTGCCGGCAAGAACGGCACGATGCGGCATATAGGTGGTGGTAGCGCCGGAAACAGCCGAAAAAGACTGCCCGCCATTATCACTCCGGTACAGGTTTGTGCTTTCGCTGCGTGAAACTCCGACAATGATTCTTTGGGTAGCACCGCCTGAAACGCTGCTTCCGTCTAAAACCACAAAACTTATCCCGTTTTCATTAGGCGTTGTGGTTACATCAAGTGAGCTCAGCCTGCTCCACGTGGCGCCAGCGTCGGTACTTTTAAATAATCCGTTCCCCCGGGTGCCGCAGTACAAAATGTTGCTGTTGTTAGGGTCCACTACCAGCTTCTCACCTGTTTGCCTGCCCATGCCGTTGCCATGAGCCTTGAACTGAGCTGTTACTTCAGTAATAGTAAACGAATTTCCATAGTCATTTGAGCGAAGGATGGCGGTTCTGCCATCATTAAAATAACCGATGCCCACAAGCATATATAATCTGCCAGCGTTATTGGGATCGAGCGCCAGTGATTCAACACCCAGATACCCCACCTGGTCGTCAGATACCCAGTCGGTCAGCGGGATCCAACTGCCGGTTGAAGCGTCCCACCTGTAGGCGCCGCCCACATCAGTTCGGGCATATACCAGATTTTGCTGGGTCTTACTTGGTATAATGGCCGAAACAAATCCGCCACCACCAATAGCCACATTCTTCCAGGTATAATTTGAGGTTTGAGCTTTCCCTTCATAACCGGGAAACACAATAATTGCGAGCAATAAAGAGAGAAAGGCAAATGTCTTTTGCCTCACCTGCAATGGGGTGAGTAATTTTGTTTTCATAAGTTGCGGATGTTTGTTTCGTTTTGCGCCTTTGTAGTTGCAGGCGTTGAACAATTGAAAGCAATTGGTAATGAAAAGAATGACTTGGAGCGGCACGTTCCCCTGCCGTGTGCACGTAATAGTGATTTTTTCATATGGCATTTTTTCGTTCTTAAAAAGCAACATGTATGACATCGATCGTTGAACCGCCGTTTACCCCGGGTATTGCTGCGAAACAATATTTGTCGGCTGTTTTATTTACCGCCGGCTATAAGCGCATCGATCGTTCGTTGATCTTTTACCGTATTGTTCTGCCTGTCGAGGGCGCCACCGGTATCCCACCAGAAAGGTTTAATTCCACGTGCCAATGCCTCTTTCGTTGTAAAGTTTATCCAATAGTCAACCGACGCGTTATGCAGGGCCAGCTCTTTGGGAACATGAGTGTTATTATCACGCCGGTAAGCGCCATACTCGCCCATGATAACCGGGATTCCCTTATCGACAAATTTTGTTTTCATCCTATTGTAGTCGGCAATTTGGTCGTTCTCTTCTCCGTAGGTAGCGTTACGATCAGGTTCAATGGTTGAATGATACCCATTGCCCCAGTAGTAGGCCATTTTACCCCAGCTCACGTCTTCATTCAGGAAACAAAACTGTGAAGGCAGATAGTTATGCACTTCAACCATCAGGCGATTGGCCGCCGGGTCTATGGGAAGTGTATTCATCAAATCGGCTGTCAATGTCGCGTTTGTATTCGGCCCCTGAACAATAAGAACGCGGTGGCTGTTTCTTCCACCTGTAGCACGAACAGCATTAACGAAGGTCTGGTGGTAAGATGCCAGCACCGCCATCTTCTCGGCATTATCGGCAGCAGGTTCATTAGCGCTGGCTAACATCAGGTGCTCATCAAAGCCGCGCATGGCGGTAGCGATCTGCTCCCATAACGCTTTTTGTTTGGCATTCACAGAATCCTGCTTTAGTTTAGTGATGTTATTTTCAAGCCAGCCGCCATCCCAGTGTATATTCAGCATCACATACAGCCCATTATTAACACAATAGCCAACAACGTCCTTTACCCTGTTCAGCCAGACTGGATCTATATGTGCAGTGGCTTTGTTGTCAAGATGTATATTCCATGCACATGGTAAGCGAATGGCAGTAAAACCTAATTGCTTTACAGCTTTTACATACGACTCGGTGATCAGGGGATTGCCCCAGCTTGTTTCGCCGCCGGTAGCTTCCAATGTATTCCCAATGTTCCATCCTAATTTGAATTTGGCAGCCAGCTGCACGGCGGTGCTCATTCCAACTGAATCAGGCGCCTGGGGCGATGTGTTATAAGTGGGATAGAGCTCGGATGCCTGTGAAACCGTTACTTTTCTTGCCTGCCCGTTGTCGGCGGTTATTGTCAATACCGTAGACCGGGTACTGCCCGTTTCATTAACACCTGCCGTTACCCTGATCGTACTGCTGCCGCTGTTGCCCGATGTTTCGCTTAACTGCAGCCAGGTAGCCGCGTTGGCGGTGCTCCACTTTGCATTGGCGTTTATTGCAATGTCAGCTGTTCCACCTGCTGCCGGGAAATCGATTGCCGATGGAGAGGCGGAGAGTTCCGGGGCGACCGGGTTCCCCTTTTTCTGGCAGTTTGTAAAAAAAAGTACAGTAATGAGCAGCCAGGCAGTTCTGACTCCCGTTGTTGCAATTTTCGTTTTTGCTGTTTTCAATGTTTACAAATTTTTTTCATTAATAGGCATGCAACAATCGACACTGGCCACCCGTAATTAACGGATACGCTCAGAAACAGCACCGGCGCACCGGCCTGATATCCGTTGCATAACATGCAATCTTTCTATTATCTGACTGTTGTAAAACTACCGGAATGTTCTTTGAGACAGGGTGCTCAAATGTTACAGATCATGGCAGAAAATGTTACAGATCGTACAGAATATCAGGGTATAGCAGGAACCGCAAAATCGAAAAAGCCGGCTATTCCGAACACAAAGTCCCTGGTTATATCAATAATGGTCCTCTTTTGGTTAATTACCCTGCTCCGGAGTTGCCGTATTAATTGTATTTTACACTATTGTTAATATTGCTTTACAGACCTTATGAAATTCCTCCCTGCCCGGCTTCTGATATGGCTAGTTTACTACATGCTGTTGTCACTACCAACTAATGCCCAAACCGGCCCGCATGATTATAGTGTAATTAATTATAATAGTGACAATGCCCTGCCGCAAAACAGTATCAACGATATGGCCTTCGACAGCAACGGTTTTCTATGGCTGGCTACAGAAATGGGTATGGTGCGGTTCGATGGACAACATTTTCGTGAGTATACAATGGATAATTCACCGGCCCTGTATACCATCAGGTGCAACCTGGTGAGAGCCAGGAAAGGTAAGATACTGATAGAGCCTACTTATGGCAGCCACCGCCTTCTAACCGTTACCGATGATTATCAATTGAAAGCCGATAGCCGTATTTCTGCAACACCTTACCAGATCAACCGGTGGGGCAGCCACCTTTTTTATTATAATAACATATTTAAAAAATGGGGGGCGTCAACGGACCTTAAAGACCTGTTACACAGGTTGGATATCAATGGCGACGTGGTAACGGAGAATGAACAGCAGGCTTATGCAAGAAAAGATTCAAAATGTTATTATCTCAACGAAACCACCGCCGAAGTTCGCCTGCTGAAAGAAACAGCAGGCCACGCATTCAAGATGCTGTTCATGGTAGAAGATGTATGTTTCTATTTCGACAAACAAAACCGCTTTTATGCTTACCAACAGGGCCGGCTGCAAAAAAACATACACTGCAGCAACCGGCTCATGCAGATCTTCAACCAGGCAGAATCCGGGCCTTATCCCACTCAGTATACGGTAAATGCCCTGCGCGATGACCGCCATACATTTCTTGTTTACAAAGGAAATATCCTGTTATTAAAGATCAGGAACGGCCTGCTCGATTTTGAAGTACTGGCTGCCAATACGGGAATCAGGAACATCAACTGCCTCATCTACAACGAAGCTTTCCGCACATTATATGCCGGCACCGCAACCAGCGGACTGTATATTATCAGAAAACATACATTCGACCGGCTATTTTTCGATGGTGATAATTATGCCATCAACAGCCTGTATGCGCAGGTGGAAATCCCGGCCGGCCGGGTGCTCACAGGCTCCGGCGTATTAAGCCTGAACAATGCACGGAACACACCAGCCCCGGGCTTGTACGACCGGCCGGTCCTGCTGCAATCGTCTGACGGCTATATCTGGTACTCAAATTTTGACTTTTTAAAAAAGATCGATACCGGCTTACGCAAACCCATAACCGTGCAGCATCTTAACGGCTCGCTGGCGGCTATCACCGAAACCCACAATAAAGACCTGGTTTATGCCAATGCCAATAAATTGTTTCGCCGCAGGGGCAACGATACCACTACCTTACTTCATATGCCCGATACAATAATACAGGTGATTAAGGAAATATTTCCCAACGACCTTTGGATCGGCACTTCAACCGGCTTGTATTCATATGACCTGGCGAAAGGAACGTTTCGCCGGCTGGCTTTACAAAATGCGTCAGTTAGAGCTTTATATAAAGCAGGCGATGGAAGTATATGGATCGGTACATACGGGCAGGGCTTTTACAAATATGACAAGGGGCGGTTCGTGAAAATGCCAACAGACCCCGGTAACAACCTGGCCACCATTCATTGCTTTATGGAAGATAAGCTGGGATATTTCTGGCTGCCAACCAATAAAGGACTATACAGGGTGGCGAAAAAAGAACTCGATTCGTACGCTTCGGGTAACCGGGAAAATATCTTTTATTATTATTTCGATAAATCGGCCGGGTATTCCACCAACGAATTCAATGGCGGTTGTATGCCTTGCGGAATTGTCTTACGGAACGGCCGTTTTTCCCTTCCTTCCCTCGATGGGCTGGTGCAGTTCAGGCCGGATAGTATTCCACTGGAGTTGCCTGGTTCACCCGTTTTCATTGAACGCATTATACCCGAGGAAAAGAAAGTGCTGGCGGGAGATCATTTTGAACAACGCCAGGATTCAGGCCCGTTGTTATTTATGATCTCATCCCCTTATTTCGGCAACCCCGCCAACCTGCACCTGGAATATCAAATACCACAGCTCGACAAAAAATGGCGGCCGGTAAATAGCGACGGAAAGCTTGTGCTAACGGGTTTGAAAAAAGGAAAATACACGCTTTTGATCCGCAAACAGGAAGCTTACGGCCGCTATGCCTGTAACCGTACTGCCTGGACGATACTTCCTTACTGGTATGAAACGGTGTGGTTCTGGATAATTGTGGCAATATTATCAATAAGTATACTGTTATTTATTTTTTTACTCCTGTACACCCGCGAGGTAAAAAGAGCGGCGCAGCTTGAACAAAAAGTAGCCGAAAGAACCGAGGCCCTCACTGCAAGCAACCTGGTAAAAGAGAAGATGATCGCAGTTATTCTGCATGACCTTCGATCTCCGCTCCGCTTTCTGCATATCATGGCCGACTACATTTTCGACAGCTACCAGAAAGCAACCCGGCCCCACATGACCGACATGCTGTTGAAATTCCGTAACGCAACGAATGACCTTAATGATTTTACCCAGGATTTCTTAACCTGGACAAACACCCAAAAAGAAGGGTTTGTTATCCGGCGGGAAAGAATAGCACTTAAAGAAGCCGTAGCCGGTATCGTTTCGCTGTATGAACCTGCAGCCACTATTCGCCAAAACAGGGTACTGAACCTGGTGCCTCCCGACCTTATTATAATAACCGATCTGAATATATTAAAGCTTATTATCAGGAACCTGGTAGACAATGCCAATAAGTATACAGTAAAGGGAGAAATAAGAATAGAAGGGATGCAGACCGGTAACAGCACCCGTATCGTTATCACAGATACAGGCAAGACTATGAACGAACAACTTGTAGCAGACATACTTAACAACACGTATACTTCAGCCGGTGAAAACAACGGTTTCGGTTACAGGATCATCCTGGAACTATTGGCAAGAATTGATGGGAAGCTGTTCATAGATCAACCGGAAGATATCAGTAACCGGATAACCCTCATTTTTACCACGGCAAATGATGATAATGCCGGCAGCTAACCAGTTGAATACCGCAACCATGTTATAAAATAATTTTTCATAATCAATAATGACGAAAATCATTTTTTACAGGTATTTAAAATCACTGCCCGAAACCGCGGGACGTTATAATTTTATATTGATAAACATTTCCGGCGTGGTTACAATGAAACAAAGGATTTGTTAATTACTGACCTTACGTTAAATTTCCTTAAAAGTTATCTCATTCCGGTTTAACGATAAGTCATCAACCCATATTTTTTCGATAACTTCAGCCAGTGAAAGAAAGGGCAGCTATATTTCTGATGTCGATTTACCTATTGGGGGCAACGAATGCCTGCCAGTTTTTAAAACTTCCGCTGCTGGTAACCCATTTTATAAAGCATAAAAAAGAGAGCCCTTATATTACGTTAGGCTCCTTCTTTAAAATGCATTATGTCGATCCCCAGCCTTTAGATGCCGATTATCTACAGGATATGCAGTTGCCATTCAAGAAAACGCCCGACACGTTCTGCAGGAACACGCCCTACGAACCGGATTTGCCAAAATACGTATTGAAAACGCCGGAGCTTCCTCCTGTGGTACCACCCGTATTAAACGACGATATTCCTCACATTTTGCTTACCGGTAACATCTTCCAGCCTCCCAAAGCCTGATCAGGCATACAAACTTCCACTTAAAGTAAACAGAAGCTTCTGCCACTATGGTATTTGTTTATTCATCAATTATGAACCTGACAAACCGTACCGGTTAATTTTTGCAAACGGGTTGTTAACCGCCTACGCCGGCTGTAAACGAAAGCCTGATTTTGGTACCTTTGCCAGCCTTCATCTATTACCTGCACTGCTTCTGTGTTACCGTTGCTTTTATTTTACCCCGGTAAATAAAAGCGCCTGTGAATTAATTGTAAATACAACTCATTATTATACTTATGAAATTGCTGATCTTATTGCTGGCCACAGGCCTGAGCCTGTCATTTGCCAATTGGCAACCCGACTTCGAAACGGCAAAAAAATTAGCCGGGGAAGAACACAAATACATATTGTTAAATTTTTCGGGGTCCGACTGGTGCGCTCCCTGCATCAGATTACATAAAGAAGTATTTGAGCGCGACGACTTTCAAAAGCTGGCAGATCAGGCGCTGGTTTTGTACAGGGCGGATTTTCCGCGTAGTAAAAAGAACCGGCTGCCAAAAGAATTACAGCAAAGTAATGAGGCGCTGGCCGATAAGTATAATCCTTTAGGGAAATTTCCTTACACAGTGGTAATGACAGCCGATGGGCAGGTCATTAGATCATGGGAGGGTTATTCGAATAACAGCGCCCAATTTATTGAACAGATAAAAGCTGCCTGCAATGCCAATCGAAAGTGATATGGCGCTGACTGAATTCAAACAGGTGGAACGGCTGATGGGCAACACCTTTGAATTTACTGTTGTGTGCGATGATAAAGACCTGGCAAACGAAAAGATAGCCATGGCAATTGCGGAGATCAGGAGAATTGAAAAGCTGTTTACCACTTTTGATGAAGATAGCCAAACCAACCAGATCAATCGCATGGCCGGCATTGGGGCCGTTAAAACAGACCGTGAAGTTTTTGAACTGATCAAACGGTCATTGAAAATATCTTCGGTAACCGGCGGAGCTTTCGATATCACCTATGGATCGTTAGACAAACGTTTATGGAATTTCGACAGCGCCATGACCAGTTTACCCGATGCAGCAACCGCAAGAAGTATGGTAAAGCTGATCAATTATCGCAATATAATCCTGAATGAACAGGACGGTACGGTAATGTTAAAAGAAAAAGGAATGCGCATCGGCTTTGGCGGCATTGGTAAAGGTTATGCCGCCGACAGGGCCAAAGCAATACTGGTAAAAGAAGGCATACAAAACGGCATTGTAAACGCCTCAGGAGACCTTATCACCTGGGGCCGGCAGGCCAATGGACAACCGTGGACCATTGGTATAGCACACCCCGACAATGCCCGCGCTGCGTTCTCCTGGCTTGATATTTCCGGCATGGCCATCGCTACTTCGGGCAATTATGAAAAATACGTTTACATCGACGGGAAAAAATACTCCCATACGATCAATCCCAAAACAGGCATGCCGGTAACAGGTATTAAAAGCGTAACCATCATCAGTCCCTACGCAGAGATCGCCGATGCCATGGCTACACCGGTTATGGTAATGGGTGTTCAGGCAGGGCTGAACCTTATAAACCAGATCAATTACCTGGGATGTATCATAGTCGATGACAATAACAACATTTATTCTACTAAAAACATTCGTATAAAATGACTCAAAAGACAATTGCCTCATTTATGGCAATACTGGTTATACTGGCATGCTCATGCCAGCCGGTTAAAGAATACCAGAAAAGCAAATTGAATGATTCGGAAATGAGCCTGGGCAACAGGAAAGTGGAAAAAACAGAATTGAGCTTTCAGGCTTACCGTGAAGGCGCCTCCGGCGCCAATGCCGGAAAAAGCGGCGGCGGTTGCGGATGTAATTAATTTGAACAGTTAAACCCTTACGAATGAAACGATTTTTTTTAACCGCTTTCGGCATAGCCTGCCTGCTGAGATCATTTTCGCAGCAAACACCTGACACAACCGGTTTCGGTCTCAGAAAACTGAAATTGGAAGAGATCAACCTTGTTTCAAGTTACTATGGCCAAAAGGGTGATCATGCCGCGGTTACCGGCGGCAACGGTACGCAGCAATTAACCGACATGGCTAATGTTTTTGATATAAAACTGGCAAGGTATGACCGTAAACTGCGGAAACATACTTTCGATGTGGAAGTGGGCATCGATCATTATACCTCGGCATCTTCCGATAAAGTAGACCTGAAAGCAAATACGTCTGCATCTTATGCCGACACCCGTATTTATCCTTCACTTACCTGGAGTATGGAAAATGAACAGAAAGGCAAAACCATCAGCGCAGGTATATCGTCATCTACCGAGTTCGATTACCAGTCATTCGGTGCAAATATCGGGTTCTCAAAAAAAACGAACGACAGGAATGGGGAGTTTTCCGCACGGTTACAGGCATACTTCGACCAGGTGCGACTGATAGCCCCCGAAGAGCTTCGAAACAACGGCTCGGCAAAAGATAATGGAACGGAAGCTCGCACCACCATTGCCGCTTCCCTAGCGTGGTCGCAGGTCATAAACAAAAACCTGCAGGTTGCATTGCTGGCAGATGTGGTGCAACAGCAAGGCTTTTTGAGCTTACCCTTTTACCGGGTTTATTTCGCAGATGGTAGTGTTCACCAGGAAAAGCTGCCCGACAGCCGGTTTAAAATACCATTAGGCCTCCGGGCAAACTACTTCCTTGGCGATCGCTTTATTATTCGAACCTATTACCGGTATTACAAAGACGATTGGGGAATTTCATCGCACACGGTAAACCTGGAAGTACCGGTGAAGATCACCCCCTTCTTTTCGATAAGTCCATTTTACCGGTTCTACAACCAGTCTGCCGTAAAATACTTTTCGCCTTATGAACGGCATACGGGCGCCGCAGCATATTATACCAGCAATTACGATCTGTCGAAATTCAACAGCAATTTCCTGGGAGCAGGGATCAGGCTGGCGCCGCCCAAAGGAGTTTTTGGTATTCAACGCTTCAATATGATCGAATTGCGTTACGGTCACTATACAAGAAGTAATGCGATGAATGCAAATATCATATCGATGAACATAAAACTCAAATAAACCATAAATAAGTAAAAGGGAACCAACACGATCGTTATGTTCCCTTTTACTTATACTCACTTTCCGCAGGGGAGCTCCCAAATTACATCGCCACCGAAGTTAACTTTCTACTGTTACTCTCTACCGGGTTGCCCTCACGTACCCATTCGTTCATGCCGGCTGAGTAGTTCAGTACATTGGTATAACCATTCTTCACAAGCAGCGAATAGGCAATAGCCGCGCGATCGCCGCCCTGGCAATGAATTACCACTTTTTTATTCCTGTCGATCTTGTGGAGGTTGTCGGGTAAGGTACCTACAAATACATTGTTTGCGCCTTTAATATGCCCGCTGTTGTATTCGGCAGCCCCGCGCAGGTCAACCACCTGTACGCCATTGTTGTAATATAAGGATCTGAACTCCTTTAAAGAAATGACATTGGCTTTTTGCAGGCGGCCGCCGGCTTTTACCCAATCGGCTGTGGAAGGCACATAACCGTAGATGTTATCGAGGCCGATGCGCATCAGTTTCCGGGTAAGGTCGTCGAGTTGCGATTCTTCTGCAAGTAAGATAAAAGGTTCTTCATAGTTAAGAAACCATCCGGCCCAGGTGGCAAATGAATTGTTCCCCTGTATATTGATGCTGCCGGGAATAAATCCTTCCGCAAATTCGGTCTTATTTCTTGTATCGATCAGTTTAATGCCATTGGCCATGGCCGTTTGCAGTTCATCATTACTTATCAATTTAAGTTTAGGTACTTCTGTAAGCAACGGCCTGTTTATCTTATTCAGCTTTTTCATCATAGCGAAATACCTCGGTGGTTCCGGCTGGTCTGTAAGTACATAATTTACAAACCCCTCTTCATTGTTTTTGTATTCGAATGCCCAGTTCCTTGCCTTTTCATAACCAACGGTTGTGGCAGGCACAGCTCCTAATTGCTTACCGCAGGCCGAACCGGCCCCATGCCCCGGCCATACCTGTACAAAGTCGGGCAACGCTTCAAACTTCTTCAGCGATTCATATAACTGGTGTGCCCCGGCTTCCTGTGTGCCTTTTATACCGGCTGCCTTTTCGAGCAGATCGGGTCTTCCGATATCGCCTACGAATACGAAATCGCCGGTGAATAACATTACAGGTTCGTTACTGGCCGGCAGATCGGTTAGCAGGAAGCTGATGCTTTCAGGGGTATGGCCAGGCGTATGCAATACCTTTATTTCCAGGTTGCCTAATCTGATCACATCGCCGTCTTTCAGGCCTATATGCGGGAATTCATATTCCCAACCTTTTCCACCTTCAGCAGATAGGTACATTTGAGCCCCTGTTAATGCAGCCAGTTCCCTGGAGCCTGCAAGAAAATCTGCATGAATATGGGTTTCCAGAATATGGGTTATCTGCATACCGTTCTGTTTCGCAATTTCGAGATAAGTATCAACATCGCGTTTGGCATCGATAACAGCGGCAACACCGGCCTTCTGACAGCCGATAAAATAACTTGCCTGCGCCAGTGAGTTGTCGTATACATGTTGAAAGAACATAAAATTTATTTTAAGTTTTTAAGTTTGATTACTGTGCAAAGATGATCGAAGTAAACCGCGCTATCTGTGATCGATGTTACGTATGGCGGCGGATTGCAAAAACTCATCTTTACTGATAAATCTGCCTGCCGGGTTTATTTTCCCGGCATCTACCGAACAACACACGGGCCGCTGACTGCTATTTGAACCAGTAATTCAAATTGACTTGCCAAAATCCATAAGCGCTTCTGTCATCGCCCCGCAATGGAAAATACAAACTACCGGAGGGCTCAATGGAAAACTTACCCAGGAAATACATTAGATAAATATTTACCTCGATATTACTAAGGCCAAATTCATTTTCTTCACTGATAGTATACACATCCGACCCGGAAGTTGTTCCACCGCCCTGATTACCATTTCCACGCCGCCGGTTATAACCAATGCGGTTCGCCTTTGTATTTTGTGAAATATATCCACTGGTGCGCAGAAACTTATAATACCGGTCGGTACCTGCATTCAATTGCAGGCCGGGCCGTACAGCAACAGCACTGTTCTTAGCCGGTCCAAGGTTGTCTTTCAAATACAGGCGTGTTAATGCTATGAAAGCGTTGATGTCGCTTACTGGTTCGTCATTATTTTGTTCATCGTTACCGAAACCGATGTCAATACCGGCCATTGGATCAATCCAATTCGTTTTAAGCCGTAAATGCGCATACACTTCGTTCTGTATGGGAGAATAAAACACCGAAGGGTTATCATGCTGTATATATCTTGTATAGGAGATATAGGGAAAAACCTTACCGTTATACCTTGCAAAATAAGGCGATATGGAAGTTAAATAAAACCCGGCATCGCTGCCGCCCGAAAGTATATATGATTGTACCCTTACCCCTATGCCGCTTTTATGGTTGTAATCAAGGTAGGGTGAAAAATACAGCATCACTCCGTTGCTGTCTTTTGTATCGGTGTTGATATATGGCGTGGTGCTTGTTTCTACTCCTGTATAAAACATACTATATCCTTTGACTTTGCCAATGATATTTCTTGCGCTTTCATCCTGCGCCATTGCCGTTAATGCATTCACCAGCATCAATGCAGTAATTACAATATCTTTCATAAAACTTTTTGAAGCATTAATAAATAATCATTCTCTGTTCAAGGTACTTCCCCGCCTTCATATAACATATGACCGCTATCACAAAAAAACGCCTGCCTGTTAATATCATAACTGACTACAGTCATATGGGCTTGTAACTAAGATTACTTAAAAAAGGGGGCGAATAGATATACCTTGCAGATGAGGTAATAATATTCAAAATCAAAAATTCAAAGACCATGAAACACATTATTTTTTTATTTGCAACATTGTTTTTTGCAGCTGGCAGTACAGTGCAGGCCCAGGACCGCGACAGGGTAAAGAAACAGGACCGGATCCATCTGGAAGATCACCTGATGCTGAAAGACGGGAGTTGCCTTCTGATAAAACAAGGTAGCGAAACCAAATTGCAGGAACCTTTAAAACTCAATAATGGAACGATCATAAATCCTGACGGCTCTTACCAGATAAAGGACCGGGAAAGGCTTCAGTTACGTGATGGAGAATGCCTTGACATGAACGGCAACCGCTATCTGAATCAAAATAAATTCAACAGAAGGATAATGATGACCAATAAACAGATAGAAAAAGCACAGATCAATGCTGCCAACAGGAACCGGTCGGGCAATCAGGCGGGAACGCGAAGGGGAAGTAGCAGAAGCAATAACTGATCAACGAATTACCCGCTATATTATACGTAGGATGTTACACTAAACAGCCGTCGGCCCTTCAGTGGCAGGCGGCCGTTATTTTTTTGATCCAATGTAACATTTATCACACATGAACCGGGAATGCATCAGGTAAAACCGAATGGTCAATTATTCACCATAATGCTATTGAGTTAACAATTACCAATATGGGCAACAGGCTATAAGTAACTCCCATCACTCATAGATCGATCAACAACTGTCAATTTTGCTGCATAAAAAATATTAACGTATGGAAATAGTTGGATATATCGCCTCTCTCGTGATTGGAATTTCACTGGGGCTTATCGGCGGTGGCGGCTCTATACTTACCGTTCCTGTTCTTGTTTACCTATTCAGGGTACAACCCATTTTAGCTACCGCATATTCACTTTTTATCGTAGGCTCTACCAGCTTTATAGGCAGCTTCCCTAAATATAAAGGCGGGGAAATAAATCTTAAAACAGCTATCATCTTCGGTATACCGTCTATAGCAGCGGTCTTTGCCACCCGGGCATTCATAGTGCCATCAATTCCGGACGAATTATTCTCGATCGGAAATCTTGCAGTGACAAAGGCATTGCTGATGATGCTTCTCTTTGCCGTGCTGATGGTATTTGCCTCCGTATCGATGATACGAACGAAAAACAAAAAGCAGGAAGAAAAAACTGAGACCGTACAAAAATTCAACTATCCAATGATATTGGCAGAGGGGATCGTCGTAGGCGTGCTTACCGGTTTAGTGGGAGCGGGCGGCGGTTTTCTGATCATACCCGCACTGGTGCTGCTTAGCAAACTCCCCATGAAACAGGCTGTAGGCACATCCCTGCTGATCATAGCTGCCAAATCACTGATCGGTTTTACAGGAGACCTGGGCAGGGAAGCCATGGACTGGACATTGCTGTTATCTGTTACGGCCCTTGCAATTGCCGGGATTTTCATCGGTAATGCAATAAGCAAAAAGCTGTCGGCGGAAGGTTTGAAAAAAGGCTTTGGCTGGTTTGTGCTGGCAATGGGTATTTACATAATAATAAAAGAGATCTTCTTTCCCGGCGGTGGCGGACACTAACGAGCCGCATAAGTGACTTATGTCAATTATAGCGTAACGGATTTTTTCAACATTTGCATTCATAGTATAACACTCAAAAAAATACACCATGTTACCAAAAGAAATTTTAAAAGACCGGTCTACAAAATTTGTAGACGTACGAACAAACACCGAATTCAATGCAGGCCATATAAATGGAGCCATAAATATCCCTCTTGATCAGTTTCAAAAAAGGCATACAGAAATTGACGGACTGGGCCAGTCTCCTGTGGTGATCTACTGCCGCAGCGGCAACAGAAGCGGGCAGGCCGTAGCATTCCTGCTTCAGAAAGGCATTAAAAATGTTTATAATGGCGGCGGACTGGAAGACATTCAATATTACTTAAACTAAGAGGTACATCATGAAAACGATTATTGCTACCGGATGGAATTTCATGCGAATACTGCGATTGATCATAGGGATTGCAGTAATGGTATTTGCAGTGCGAAACCATGATCTGTTATTGGGCCTGGGCGGTGGCTTCCTGGTACTGATGTCGGTTTTTAACGCCGGCTGTTGCGGAACGGGCGGTTGCAGCACGGGTAGTTGTAAAGTGGATACAAAAACTAAAACAACGGAATGAAACCCGTACTATTACTTTTGATCATTTTACAACCTGCATTCCTGGCAAATGCCCAGCCCCCCGGCCGGCCCGATACCACTACCCTGCTGTATGCATTAAAAACCGGACAAACGAAGGGGCATTTCAGGTACTTCTTTATGGCAACGGATAACAACACCGGGTTAACCGACTACTACGCCAATGCCATAGGCGGAGGTATCAAATATGAATCGGCGCCGTACAAAGGATTTCAGTTGGGCGTCAGCGGCTTTTTTATTTTCAATATCGGCTCTTCCGAATTATCGAAACCCGATCCAAAAACAAACCAGTTCAGCAAATACGAACAGGGCCTGTTCGATGTGGAAGATCGCACCAATAAAACGGATATAGACCGGCTGGAAGAACTGTATTTGAAGTATAGCCGCAGGCAGTCTCATATTACATTAGGACGGCAGCTCATCAATACCCCCTTTATTAACCAGCAGGATGGCCGCATGCGCCCAACGGAAGCCGGTGGTATATATGCCGAAATAAACGAAATAAAAAACACAAAGATCGAAGTTGGTTATTTATACGAGGTATCGCCACGGAGTACCGTTAAATGGTACAAATCGGCAGAATCGATAGGCATCTATCCGCAAGGGGTAAACCCCGATGGAACAAGGTCGGGGTATGCAGGTAATTTGAAGAGCAAAGGGATTGGCATGCTGGGCATAACACATACATTCAACGAAGGCTTTTCACTAAACGCCTACAATGTGTTTGCAGAGAATATTTTCAATTCCCTTTTGTTACAGGCCGGTTATTCCTATCCATTAAAAGACAAAAGCAAATTAGTTGCCGGCTTACAGTTTATCAGACAGGATGCTATAAACAATGGCGGCAATGCAGACCAAAGCAAAACATATTTTTCAAAGGGTGGAAAATCCCAAACATTTGGAGCGAAGATGGGTTGGGAAAATGATCGCTGGCAAACTTCACTTAACTATAACAGGATTACCGCATATGGCCGCTACCTGATGCCCAGGGAATGGGGACGCGACCCCTTTTTCACTTACCTGTCCCGTGAACGCAATGAAGGCCTGGGAGATGTGAATGCGTATGTTTTAAAAGTGGGTTATGTTGTACCCAGGCTAAGACTAAAAGCACAAACGGGATTCGGATATTTCGATTTACCGGCAGCTAACAATTTTGCGCTCAATAAATACGGCATACCCTCTTATACCCAATTGAATATTGATATACACCATGAGTTCGAAGGATGGCTGAAGGGGCTGGAGGCGCAGTTGCTTTACGTATACAAGGGAAAATCGGGCGACAGTTTTAACAATGACAAGTATGTGATCAATAAAGTGAATATGAGTTCCTGGAACTTCATATTTAATTATCATTTCTGATTTTAACAAGCCTGCCGGTGCTTTTAACGTATAAGTGATGTAAATCGGTACAGGCGCGTTAGTAATTGCCGTAGTTATACTGAGCGCTATTGCCGGTACGTGAACGTATGGATATTGCAGGGAAAAGCTGCCGCATTCATTGAGTTGATGAAAATGCAAACGGGAAGGTCAATCCCTGATCCATTCAAACGAATTACGATGAATAATGATCCAGCCGTTCCTTTCCATTTTTTTCATTAGCCGGCTTATTACTTCACGGGAAGAATTCAGGTCTGTTGCAATCTCCTGGTGAGTTAATTTTACATGTTTGCCCAACTGGCTTACCTGCTTTTTCAGGTAAAACTCCAGCCGCTCATCCATATTTTTAAAGGCGATCTCATTTACAGTGTTCAACAGTTCTTCATACCGGGCCCGATAGGTTCTGATCACAAAATAATGCCAGCTCTTATATTGGGCCAGCCATTTGTCCATATATTCCAGCGGAATGGTAAGTACCGTAACATCGGTTAAAGTTTTAGCCGTTACCTGGCTTTTTTCCTGGGCATACGTACACACCAACGACACCGCGCATGCCTGGCCGGGAGATATGTTGTATATGAAGAATTCATTGCCTTCATCATCTTCCTGGTATAATTTTACAACACCTTCCAATACCACTATCATTGAGCGAATGGTTTGGCCGTTACGCAGCAGTGTAGTTCCCGCCGGAATTTCCTTTACATTCCCATATTTTATCATTTCTTCATACAGCCCTTCTTCGAGGTTAGGTAATAATGCATGTAACTGGTCCTGTTCCGGTATTCCATCTTTCATTTGATACAATTTTGCAGGAAATTATAACTGGTTCTTCTTAAAACAGGTGACCTAGGTCACGCAGGCTGATACATTTCCATGACAACCATCATAAGTTTCCTTAAAGTAAATTGAATACCTTGCTCTTACAGAAAATGTATGTCAGGCAAAGTTATTACCATAGGAAATATAACAGGATTACCGGAAAGCCAGATCCCCGAACTCAGGCAGCAATACGGAAAGAACCGTTTTCAGCTGGAAAAACAAAGGCGTTTATTGCATGTATTAAGAGATATCATAGCTGAACCGATGTTTATCCTGCTGATGATCGCCTGCTCTATTTACTTTATGCTGGGCCAGCCAACGGAAGGAATAATGATGCTGGTGGCTATATGTTTTGTTACGGCAATTTCATTATACCAGGACATTCGAAGTACGAAAGCATTACAGGCATTGAAAAAATATACCGAGCCCGAAGTGACTGTGATCAGGGACAGCATATCAAAAAACATCCCTTCCGAAGACCTGGTGCCAGGCGATGTAGTGATTATTGAAGAAGGAAACAATGTGCCTGCCGACGCTACCATTTTACAGGAAAATGATCTTTCGGTAAATGAATCCATTATTACGGGCGAATCGCTGCCGGTAGAGAAACATGAGACCGCAGGTAACAACTTTATTTACCAGGGAACAACCATAAATACCGGGAAGTGTTATGCCCTGGTAACAGCTACCGGCAATAATACCATACTTGGCAAACTTGGGAAAACCATTGATACGAATGTCACTTCAAAAACCCTGCTTCAGAACCAGGTAAACCGCTTTGTTCGTTCACTCGCGGTCTTTGGCATCATTGCATTTTTGCTGATCTGGCTTGTCAATTACCTGAAAAGCGGAATGCCTGTACAAAGTTTGTTATTTGCCTTAACGCTGGCCATGGCGGCTATCCCCGAAGAGATACCGGTAGCTTTATCTTCATTTATGGCTCTCGGCGCATGGCAGATGAGCAAACTGGGAATTATAACAAGGCAGCCACAGACCATTGAAAACCTCGGCGCAGTTGATGTAATATGCCTCGATAAAACCGGCACCATCACCGAAAACAAAATGACCGTAAAAACCATTTACGATTATGATAAAGATCTACTGATCGATACCGGTGAAAGATCAAATGGATCAAACGTATTGAAGTTTGCATCGCTGGCGAGTGAAAACGAACCGTTCGACCCAATGGAAATAGCGATAAAAGAGGCCTTTCGATCACATACCCGCGAGCAGCATTTTGAACAACCTGAACAGGTGTATGAGTATCCGCTGCAGGGCACACCGCCGATGATGACGCATATTTACGAGGGAAGCGGTTTTTACATAGCTGCGGCCAAAGGCGCCCCCGAACGTATATTGAAGGTTTGCAGGCTGAATGAACAGGATACGGCCAGGGTCAATGACATCGCAAAAACACAGGCGCAAAAAGGGTTCCGGGTAATTGGCATAGCCAGCGCCACCCGTATTGAAAAGGACTTTCCGGGCACACAGGACGAATTTAACTGGAAGTTTGAAGGGTTGCTTTGTTTGTACGATCCCCCCAAACCGTATATTTCACAGGTGCTTAAACAATTTACCGAAGCGCACATAAACGTTAAACTGGTAACGGGTGATTTTGCAGAAACAGCTGTAACCATTTGCAAACAGGTTGGCATAACCGGAAATTTGAAATATGTAACGGGCGAACAGGTAATGCAAATGCGGGAAGATGAACTGAAGAAAACAGTTGAAGAAACCAGCCTCTTTGTAAGAATGTTCCCCGAAGCAAAACGGGTAGTTGTAAACGCATTGAAAGCAAATGGCCGTATAGTGGCCATGACGGGCGACGGGGTCAATGACGCTCCTGCTTTAAGATCTTCAGACATTGGTATTGCCCTGGGAAAGAAAGGCGCCGAAATAGCGCGCCAGGCAGCCGACCTTGTAATCACCGATGATGATCTTTCGAAAGTGACAGAGGCGATAAAACATGGCCGTAAGATCTTCAGCAACCTGAAAAAAGCCATCCGCTATATCATATCAATACATATACCCATTATCCTCACCGCATCTATCCCAGTTCTGCTTGGCTGGAAGTATCCTAACATTTTTACACCGGTACATGTTATCTTTCTTGAACTGATCATGGGGCCAACCTGCTCGGTTTTTTTTGAACGTGAACCGGTGGAAGAACAGGTAATGCAACTACCGCCTGGTAAGCGAAACATTAGCCTTTTTGCGCGGGATGAATTACTTATAAGCATCATCCAGGGACTTATAATAGCCGTTGGTGTGCTCTGGTTATATTATTTTTCCATGTACCTGGGCGACTCAATCAATGAAACAAGGACCCTGGTTTTTACCACTCTTATTGTCAGTAATATATTCCTTACGTTCACCAACCGTTCGTTCACGGAAAACATTTTTAAAACCATACATTATAAAAACAACCTTACCCCCTGGGTATTGCTGCTCTCCCTGTCATTCCTGGCAGTTGTTCATCTTGTACCTCCCGTTCGTGAAGTTTTCGGATTGGTTCCCGTTCACGCAGCCAGGCTGTTTTTATGTGTAAACATCGCGCTGTTGATTGTTGGCTGGTTTGAAGTATATAAAACCCATCTCTACAAACCCGGGAAGCCACTGCCAAGGAAGCGCCGGTAGCTGATCACATCTTTTCGAATATCGCTTTTCATCCTATGATATCCTGATTATTATTTTCCCGCTTTCACCTCCTGTTTTTCTTCTGCCTCCAGTATATTATTTATGCCCTGAAGCAATGCGTCGGGATTAAAAGAAATGCTGTCTATTCCTTCTTTCACCAGGAAGCGCGCGAATTCCGGGATATCGCTCGGGGCCTGTCCGCACAACCCTATTTTTTTCCCGGCCGCTTTTGCTTTTTGTATTACCATGGAGATCATCAATCTGGCCGCTTCATTTTGTTCACTGAACAGGCCGCTTACCAGCGCTGAGTCCCGGTCAACACCGAGGGTAAGCTGCGTGAGGTCGTTTGAGCCGATCGAAAAGCCGTCGAATATGCCGGCAAACTGTTCAGCCAGCAGCACATTGCTTGGTATTTCTGCCATTACATATATTTCCAAACCAG
Organism: uncultured Niastella sp.; assembly: GCA_966211305.1. Classification (GTDB taxonomy): domain Bacteria; phylum Bacteroidota; class Bacteroidia; order Chitinophagales; family Chitinophagaceae; genus Niastella. Next base: position 9,268 of record CBIHPC010000018.1, on the reverse strand, counting down.
GGTCGGCATCCCTGTCGAGACCGTTCGCCTTCATAACCTCTATCACTTTTTTGCCTTCCTCTACGGTTCTGCAAAACGGGATCATTACTTTTACGTTGGAGAGGCCCATTACATTTCGCACTGTTTTTATGGCCTCGCACTCGAGCCTGAACCCCTGCACATACCTGTCGTTATAATACCTTGAAGCTCCCCTGAAGCCCAGCATCGGATTTTCTTCTTCCGGCTCAAACCAGGCGCCGCCTACAAGATTGGCGTATTCATTGGTCTTAAAGTCGCTCATGCGCACAATTACGTCTTTGGGGTAAAAAGCGGCACCGATGGTAGCAATGCCCTGTGACAGCTTATCCACGAAGTAGGCTTCTTTATCGGGGTAATGGTGCGTAAGTTTTTCAATCTTTTCTTTTGTGGCAGCATCTGTGAGCTCGTTAAACTTAACCAGCGCCATAGGATGTACCTGCACAAAATGGGTTATTATAAACTCCATGCGCATCAAACCCACTCCCTGATTGGGGTAGAACGACAACCGGAATGCGCTTTCAGGATCACCGGCTATCAGCATGGGTTGTGTTGCAGCCGGCATTTTTATGTTGCTGAAATCATGCGCTATTTCCTGCCAGTTTAACTGCCCCCTGTACACGAACCCTGTTTTGCCTTCACAGCACGATACCGTGATCATCTGGCCATCGAGGATATTTTTAGTGGCGTTTGAAGTTCCCACCACTGCCGGTACGCCTAATTCACGGGCTACAATGGACGCATGACTGGTGCGGCCTCCTTTATCGGTAACGATCGCGGCCGCTTTTTTCAGCACCGGGTCCCAATCGGGGCTGGTGATCTCCGTAACGACAATTTCCCCTGGCTGCAGCTCTTCTGCATCGCGGGCCGATTGCAATACCCGGGCAATGCCGCTGGTTATTTTTGAACCGATCGCTTCTCCTTCCGCAAGCAATGGCCCTTTTTTCTGCAACCTGCATTCTTTTACGAGATAAGGATTTTTTTGCGCATGAACGGTTTCGGGGCGGGCCTGAACAATAAACAGTTCATTCGTAATGCCGTCTTTTGCCCATTCTATATCCATGGGTTTATCGTAATGCGCTTCAATTACCAACGCCCACCTGGCAATGGTTGTTATTTCATCATCACTTAAAACGTATCGTTCTCTTTTTTCAGCAGGCGTTTCGACATTGATCGTAGACTGGAATTGCCGGTCGTTTTCTGAATACACCATTGTTTTCGCTTTTTCGCCGAGCATTTTCTGAATGATCGCCCTCTTACCTTTTTTAAGCGTTGGTTTGAAAACAATAAACTCATCGGGCGTTACCGCGCCCTGCACTATATTTTCTCCCAGTCCCCACACCCCGCTGATATGTATTACGTTTCGAAAACCCGATTCCGGCTCAAGCGTAAAACAAACCCCGGCGCAGGCTTTATCACTGCGAACCATCTTTTGCACCCCAACCGATAACGCTACTTTGGCATGTTCGAACTTATTGTCTTCCCGGTATTTGATCGCACGATCAGTAAACAATGAAGCATAACATTTCTGAACGGCTATCAACAAATTTTCTTTACCCGAAACATTCAGGAACGATTCATGCTGCCCTGCAAAACTGGCCTGCGGAAGATCTTCTGCCGTTGCGCTGCTTCGCACTGCCACTTCAACCGGCCGGCCGCCACACAATTCATTATATTCCTGTACAATGGCCGCGGCCAGTTCATGGGGCATTGTTCCATTCAGGATCAGTGACCTGGCCTGTTTTCCTATATAGGTTAAATTCGAAAACTCTTTCGTATCGAGATTGAACAATAATTCATTTAACTTTTCGCGCAGCCGGTTACGATCAATAAACAACCAAAATGCATCGGCTGTGATCGCAAATCCTGAAGGGATGGCTATTTTTTCATCGGATAACCGGTTGAACATTTCACCGAGCGAAGCATTCTTACCGCCCACTTTCGCAACGTCATCGATACTGATGTCACTGAATTTCATAATCAACGATTCCATAAAAATAATTTTAGAGTGCTCAGAATAAGTAGCTGTATGCCAGATATTGCTGAAACGGGGCCAGCAACGCCACACCCGGTAAGTTAGCTTTGTTAACCGCTAAAACTTATGATCGCAGACATCGGTGCTATTGATGTTAGTCAAATATCAATTACAAAATATACATCTGCGGATAGCTGATCAGCGATCATAACCGGTAATAACTATGAAGGCGGGGTTAATGATACTTTTGAAATGAGGATTGTCACGGCTTCCTTTGATGACGGTCATACCATCCCGCACCAAACAGGGCTAGCTTTGGGAATAACCATTTCAAAAACCAGGCTTGTGAAATACGCTTTTGTCATAATACCTTTACTCTCAGTATCAATATTTGCCTACCCGCAGGACAGCGCAACAAGCCGGTCAAAGTTTGAAGTGAACGGTTATATTAAGGATATGGGGTCTTTCAGCTATTCAGGCAATTACGTTTCAACTAATTTACTGCATAACCGGTTAAATATTAAATGGAACCCGCATAAATCGATTACCGGGTCGGTGGAAGTAAGGAACAGGTTATATTGGGGCGAGCTGGTGAGTAACACGCCCGGCTTCAACGGTTCACTTAAAAACGACAATGAATGGCTGAACCTGTCGGCCCTATGGGAAGGCAGCAGCAACCTGGTATTTCAAAGTAATATCGAACGGTTGGGAATTGAATTCCGGCAACGGAAATGGAACATGCACCTTGGCCGGCAACGGGTGAACTGGGGCCTTACCACCGCGTGGAATCCCAATGACATTTTCAATAGTTATAATTTCCTTGATTTTGACTATGAGGAAAAACCTTATACCGATGCTGTTAAAGTAGAATATAACATCAGCGATTCGTCGGGCATAGATGTGGCTGTCAGTCCTTATGGAGATATCAGGAAGTCCATTGCGGCAGCAAGGTATTCGATCGATAAACGGGGATATCACCTGCAGATGATCGCCGGCGTTTACCGCAATAAACTGACCGCAGGTTTTGGCTGGGCAGGGAAACTGGGAATTATTGAATATAAAGGCGAAGGCCAGGCTTTTATTGGTGAAAAAGACTCGGCCAACAGGTTTAATTATTCTCTTGAGTTAAGTTACCGGTCTGTTAAAGGATGGTATTTCAGCAGTTCCCTTCTACATAATACCAGCGGGCTTTCCGAACCGGTAAATAGTGCCGCCAAAATTAATTTCCGCGTTACACCTGTTAATCTAATGCCGGCCCGGTGGAACATTATCGCTATCACTTCAAAACAATTCACGCCAGCATTCAGCAGCAGTATAAGACTGGTATATTCACCCCGGGTTAACCTGTTCATTGTTTACCCTTCGCTGAACTATCACCTGTTCTCCAGCCTTGATGCAGACCTCATTTATCAATCTTTCTTTCTCGAATTACAAAAGAAGTTCCAGGCAACCAGCCATAACATTTATGTGCGGCTTAAATGGAAATTCTGATCATTAAATAATTATAATCTCACCATCCAAACAATAATAGTTCATGCTATGAATTAAGTTGTTCTCCACTCTTGCCGTACTTATATTTCGCTACGGCTATCGGATCCCCAAACAAAAAAAACAGTTTCATCTTCCATGACCTGGCTCCCCTGATGTCTTTCCAGATCTCGGCAAATTCATGAAAATTGATATGTAAAGGATTTGCCTTGTTTTCTATATTATGTGTTACCCCATACCTGACTTCTTCTTCCTCTTTTTGATAGGTGCCGAACATGCGATCCCATATTATGAAAGTGGGTGCATAGTTTTTATTGATATACTTTTCCTGCGAACCATGATGTACGCGATGATTTGACGGTGTTGCAAATATGTATTCAATTACAGGATGTAAGCGATGGATGTATTCTGTATGTACCCAAAACTGAAAGAGTACCGCAATTTGATTTACAATAAAAAAAATAACCGGATGAAATCCCATAAGAGCAACCGGAATAAAGAACACTATCTTTATATGCTGCACCCAACTTAGCCGGAAAGAAACGGTGAGATTATAATTTTCGCTGCTATGGTGTACAACGTGAGTGGCCCACCAGAATCTTTGCTGGTGCGACACCCGGTGGGCCCAATAACTGCAAAAATCGAAGATGATATAACAGGGCAGGAACATCCACCAGCTAAAATGCATTCGCCAGGGCACAAAATTATAAACCAATACGATAAGGTAAAACAAAACAAACTTAATCGCGAAGGCGATCGCTACATTACCAATTCCCACCAAAACCGAACCGATCGTTTCAGCTTTCTTATAAAGTTGCCTGTTTTGCCTGTACGAGACATACCACTCTAAAAAAACCAGCAAAAACATCACCGGCGCAGCCCACATAATTATCTCCGGCGCGTTATTACTTATATCTTTTATTTGAGAATATCTGATCTCAGGAGCTCCGAAAATATCAAATTTCAATTTGTCTTTCATAAAATGGTTTCTACCTTTTAACTTAATTCAGGAACTGCAGAAATAAAGAAACGCTGGGATAATTATGCCAGCGGCAGGATCACTTTGAATGTCCGGCAGGAGGAAAGATATTCTACACTTGTTGAGATGCAAAAGGGAAGTATCGAAATGTTTGACCGCACATCATATTATAATACCAATCTAATATTGTTTTAATCTTCACAACGGGTTATACCAGGCCTGCGTGGTAAAAACTCTACTTAAGGTCTTTCACTATCACTTGCGGTTTGTTTCTTTCGGGCTGTCATAATAAAATGATTAAAATGAGAGAGATGGCGGGGCCACCTCTCTTTTATTGCTTATTGTATTTTGACATTAAATACCGGGTCGGCGTCTGTACCGGATTTTGGGCTGTTGACAGGGTCATTGGCAGCTTTGTTCGGGGGGTCGGCAGCGTAATGGCGCAGCGTAATTTTGATAGTGCCGGTAGCTGAGGTGGTGGTTGTCCAGGTACTGTTTAACCCCAACGGCAGCCCATCGTCATCTGTATCGAGATCCGAAACGGTGACATTACTACCTGCCGAGGGTTCAAAATAAAAGCGATGCGCTTTGTTTTCCTCTTCTACTTCTTCTGTAATATCCCCGGGAGGATTAACCGATCTGTTAAGTAATGATATGGAAACATTATAGGTTGTATTAGGCGCAAGTACAATATCGCTGACAGTTGGATTGTTACCACCGGGACCATCAGGATCATCGTAAGTATAAACCAATGGTGTTATACTGCCCGGTTGGGTAAATGTGAGTACGACGGTGGTTATCAGTTCCTCGGGATTCTCTTCTTCTTTGTCCTTCTTACAGGAGCTGAGCACCACACCGGTCAATAAAATACCGAGTGTAAATCGAAACCATTGTTTTTTCATCTTGTCAATTTTAAGTTTTAAAAAAATATGTAGTTAATGTTGATAAATGCGTTCCAGAGGAATTTGTAACCTGAAGCTGATATTCCGGCCCATTTCATCTGTGAAATACCGCATGCTGTTCAGGTAATCGCGGTACTTCGTATTCAGCATATTTCTTAGGCCAATGCCAATGGTAACGGGCATTTTATACATGGTAACCGTAGTGGAGGCATTACAGTGAATTAAAGTGTAACCGGCCGGTGGTTCTTTGTAATCTTGTTTTCCGTTCTTATCGGATGGCGCCCTGGTTTGTCGTAATACATTCATCACCTCAGCGCTGATATAACTATTACTAAAGCGTTTGCTTTGGGGAAAGGTGTAGGTTAGCTCATTACTGAACCGGTTGGCAGGCATCAATATCAGCCAGTCGTCTTTTGTTTTATTCCTGGCATATAACACAGAGGCTTTGCTTATCCACTCCAATGACGAAACAGGTTTTAATGAAAAGCTGATGTCTGCACCGCTCAAAACAGCGTTGGTTTGTTCATAGGCGATCAGTGGAAATGCGCCGGCGATGGTCAAAACCGCTGAATCGGGCCGTGGCTGCTGGTAAATAAAATTGCGGATGTGGTTCGAGTATACGTGAAGATCGACCCCAAGGTTTTTACGAATATTCTGATAGCTGATGCCGGCAGATGCATTGACAGATTGCTCGGGCCGTAACGTAATATCACCTTTTTCATAAGTAGCTGTACCATGATGTATACCATCGCTTAGCAATTCATTTACATGGGGTGCCCGGCTGGCCAAACAAATACCGGCGTTGAACTTCCAGGCATTATGTATTTTATATATTGCCTGTATTGACGAGGCCAGGGTAGAAAAGTGAAAGTCGTAATTGATCGTATCGCCATTGAATTTCAGCCGGGTGGTATGAATGTTCTTATTGTCGTACCGGAAACCCGCCTGCAATTCCCATCGGTGTTTGTTCCACTTTTCAATCACATAACCGCCCCATGTGAGGGAATTATAATTCGGAATAAAATAACGGCCGCCATAACTGTTGTGCTGCTGCATGCCCGATATACCTGCAATACCGCTGAAATTATTTTTCCGGGGATGCTCCCAGCTAAGGTCCTGTGAAAAAGTGTTGATGGATAGATCTAACTGTGGGTTTTTATTACTGCTGCTTCTTACAATATCAAATTCTTTGCGGTGATTGAACTGGCCGGCCAGTAGTATATTGAACTTATGTTCGCCCTTATAGAAACTGCTTTTTAATTTGATCAGGCGATGGGCCACATCCTGGTAAGGCCGCTTTATTATATAGGTATTTTGTCCTAAAAAAACGGCGTCGGGTTTATCTGCTGCAATGGCGTTTTGAAGATCGGTAAGGTTGCCGATATGCGAACCTGTAAAAATGCCCACTTTGGTAGCAAACTGACTGTAAAAAAGCGTTGCATTGAATGCCTGCTTCTTCCACCTGGCTGTAACGGAGAAGTTTTTTTCTTCACTGCCTGTATTATTCAACCGGTAACCGGGCGTAGTGGCATTGGCCCCTTTTTTAAATATTCCCTGCAGCCTGTAAGTAAAAGATGGATGCTTTTTAAATTGTTGCTCAAATACGGCCGAAGCAACATACTGCCTGTTGTTGGTGAACCAGGCGGTATTGATCGCTGCCGAATGACCCGGCGCGCTGCGCAGGGATTTGGGCTCTACGAGTATGACGCCGCCAATGGCATCTGAACCATATCGCAGTTCATCTACCCCTTTAATTACAACCAGTTTATCGGCTATAAAAGGGTCTATTTCAGGAGCATGTTCGTTGCCCCATTGCTGGCCTTCCTGACGCACACCATTATTAATGGTTAGAATGCGGTTGCTGTGTAACCCATGGATCACCGGTTTGCTTATGGTAGAACCGGTTTGCAGCATGGTAACGCCATTGATCCTGCTTAATGCTTCCGACAGCGATAATCCTTTCGCTTCTTCCAGCGCGCGGCCCGATAATTCCTGCCTGAACCCGCCACTGGCCGTTTCTCTGCGGGCTTCTACCACTACTTCACTGAGTGTATTTTTTGCATGGGGCAGCAGGAAATCGAAGTGTCTTTTTTTATTCAATTGGATCTGCTGCTGAACCGTTTGGCAATGTACATGGCTTATGCGAATGGTATAATTGCCCGCGCATAAACCATTAAATACAAAATCACCGGTTGAATCGGTTTCCTGTTGCCTGTTGAGCTCTACAATGGCAACGGTGGCGCCAACCAGTTTTTCACGTGTATCTGTGTCTTCTACATGACCAGATAAACGTAATTGGCAATCCTGTGCAATAACACTATGGCTGCTTACAAAAGCAAGCGCAGCTAATAACCAGCGATTCACGATCGGTTTAAATTTGGGTGAACAGGAAAAGATGAGCCCGGTATAATATCAACTATACCAGGAAGCAGGAAGGTTATGCTATTGCGGGCGGACCGCGCAGCTCACATAAACAGGGTTTTTGAGCTATAATTGATGAGGGAAAATGCAGTACCAGCGGTTGATATATACTGAATAACAGGATGTCTGGCAAAGGATCCTGTTCAATAAAGGGCGAAGTGGCTACCCAGTTACTTACATCACAGGAAAATCCTGACTTGCCAACCTGGGCGTTGCCGGCATCTGTTTTTTTGTAAACTGTATCAGTGTGATCAGCCAGCAGATCGTGTAAATACAAACGGGGTGTAATGCTGAGCACAAACAGGAACAGCATTACAAAAGCAATGAGACGATATAACCAGCTATTTTTTCGCAAGACTTTTTTGCTACGTCGTTGCAAAGTAGGAAAATTAATTTATATCGCGAAGAAATTGCGTGACAGGAATTCATTTCATGCTAAACTAACATAACCAAACAAATTGCAATATGATTACAATTATTATAACCTTTGTTGCATGCAAATGATAGGCTTTATTCTTAATAATGAGCCGGTCACCTGCATAGCCGGATCGATCCATTCCGGCTTTTTGAAAGATGTGTTTTTTTATAAAATCTTCATAAGTTTCTCCAGAAACCAACTCTATAATGTAGCCTAGAAGAAAATAACCGGAATTATTATACTCAAATTTTTCCCCGGGCAAAAAATCTACAGGCTCATTTTTAAAGAAGTCGACCATCATTCGGGGTGTCATTTCTTTTTGCGCGATATCTTTTAGCGCTCTCATTTTGGTGAAATCCTTAATACCTGAAGTATGCGTCAATAAATGATGGATCGTTATGCTGTTTCCTGAAAACTGTTTCTTAAAATGGCTCCATCGCCACCGGTTTCACATTTAGTTTATCTACATACCTCATTGCCTTCAGTAAGGCCAGGTTTCAATATCATTAATATCAAAAGCCTTATATGCCAACTTTTTCCTTTATGAGTGAGTAACTGGTTTAGATCATATAGAGAGATCTGAAATACAATGCACATCTACGTTATTGGCCTGGAAATTGCCATCAAATGACTTTCGCAAATGACATTATATGAATTCATGATCCTGTACTCATTCATATCATATCAATAAATAATATCCGCTATGAAACGTAAAGAGTTTATTAAGAAAGGTGCGACCGTTATGATCGGCTTTTCAGGAATGACCGCACTGCTGAATGCATGTACCAAAAAAACAAATGATGCTGCCGGGGATGATGATAAAGGTGATGATGATGAAGTTGGCGATCGGGGAACAAATGCCGGCGCGGCTCGTTTATCAGCAACGCATTGGGTTAGCGCTACAGCTACCGGCTCAGGAAATGGCACTCAGCAGCATCCTTATACGCTTACACAGGCATTACAATTGGCGCAACCCGGCTGGAGGGTTTGCTGCGGTGCGGGCGAGTATGTAGGTGTTAATACCAATTCAAACACCGCTTCAATGCGAATTTCGGCTAATGGCACCGAAA
>CBIHPC010000017.1:0-61191 GCA_966211305.1 uncultured Niastella sp. | reverse complement strand
GCATTGCCGGTGTTTCGCCCTCAACTGTATCGTTTGTATTGAATGGCAAGGCAAAACAAATGCGAATTAGCGAAGCGCTTGCCAGTAAGATCATGGAAGTAGCCAAAAAGGAAGGATACCACCCCAATCCTGTTGCGGTAAGCCTGCGAACCGGAAAATCACAAATACTCGGCCTGATCGTTGAAACAATTTCAGGTAACTTTTTTGCCTCTCTTTCACGCATCATCGAAGACGAGGCTGCTCGCTTTGGCTACAAAGTCGTTTATACAAGCACTGAAAATAATCGCCAGAAGGGTAAGGAACTGATTGGGATGCTTTCCCAACGCCAGGTTGATGGCTATATAATAACGCCTACACCGGGTATGGAGCAGGACATCAGGGAGCTGATTGCCGATAATAAACCGGTGGTACTGATGGATAGTTATTTTCCGGGAATCGATGTGCCGCATGTGCTGGTGAATAATTACGAAGGTGTACTGAAGGGCATGGCCCATCTGATAGAAAAAGGGTACCGGCGTGTAGGATTTGTGACCGTTGATCTACACCTTGTTCAGATGGAAGAACGTTTAAAAGCTTTTCAGGACAGTATGCATAAAGCGGGGTTAGCTACCGATGATCTTGTGCTTAGTATAAAATATGAAGAGGATAAGGAACAGGGCATTCATCAGGTTACTTCATTTATTCAGAATACACCTGATCTGGAAGCTGTTTTCTTTGCCACAAACTACCTGGGTTTGCTGGGTTTGGAAAGTATTCACAGGCTTGGCCTGAAATTGCCAGATGATTTAGCCATGATCGTATTCGACGACCATGATGTGTTCCGCCTGTACCCGCCGGGTATAACCTGCATACGGCAGCCGGCCGAGGAGATTGCAAAGACAGCTTTGGAATTGTTGATGGAACAATTGGGCAAAGGGAATAATGGAGGGGAAAGTAAGATTGAAATATCGCCTGGTTTAGTTGTAAGAGGAACGACCGAGTATGTTCAGAAAATAAATAGATAGACCTCCAATTTATAAATGGTGGCACTAATGCCTGCAAAATTTTGCGTTCTCCTGATGCCATAACCGAATATTATCTTTAAAAACTCTCACGCCTGTAACGGAATTACCAGTTAGCAGGCCATAACTGGTTTACATAAAACAAGGCATATCTCAGCAAAACCTGCGGTTTTGTGCGCATTAAAAAATAACCGTTATTTCATGATAAATTTTGCAAAAACGTTTTAGAATCGCTAATTTTATTTTGTAAAAACGATTTTCTTAAAATATTGTCATATGCATCTTGCTAATTCTTTTTGCAGTTGTAAACAGGTTTATTGCCGTTCCTGTTTCAGGCCTGGATAATAATAAACCAGTCAATTCGCCCCCCTGGAAATATAGTACCTTATTTGTACAAAAAGTTTCACTGGATTTAATCCGGTAAGGTACCAACCCACTTAAAACCCCACTTGACACTTGGTATGATTAACCGGAGTTGACCATCAAACTCCCGTATCTGTGTGAACCTTTTGAAAATGGCATGGAAGAATAAATGCCTGGCAAGATTTTAAAACCTACTCGAATTTTAAGAATGTGATATTATGTGATTCGGGGACCTTTTGCTCTTTTAGCTAAAACGATATAGTATTTATTAACAAACCAAAACTTGCGTATGAAAAAGCAGTTTTATTTCGTCGGACGGCTATGTCTGCTAAGTTTACTCGCACTTTTTATTTCTGGTTTAGCATTTTCACAGGACCGCACAATCAGCGGTAAAGTAACCGATTCAAAAGACGGTGCGCCATTGCCCGGAGTATCGGTTCAGATAAAAGGGCAGACAAAGGGTGCAAGCACCGACATGAATGGCAATTTCACTATCAGCGTTGTACCCGGTGCAACACTTGTATTCACCCACACAGGTTATGAAGGCCACCAGATAACAGTTGGGCAGGAAGAAACGCTGAATGTTCAACTGGAGTTAAGTAAAGGCTCAATGAGTGAAGTGGTGGTTATCGGTTATGGTACTGTAAAAAAGAGAGACCTCACAGGATCGGTAGGATCGGTAAAAGCTTCCCAGTTGCAGGAGCGGCCTGCAGCCTCGGTGAACGAAGCATTATCTGGTCGTATTGCAGGGGTGCAGGTTACAACCAACTCAGGCCGCCCCGGTGGACAAACCCGGATCCGTGTTCGTGGTTTTAGTTCAATCAACTCATCAAACAACCCATTGTATGTGGTAGACGGGGTGTATATTCCTATCGGCAACCAAACGCTCAACAGCAACTCTATCGACTATATCAACCCGAATGACATAGCATCTGTAGAAGTGCTGAAAGATGCATCTGGTACCGCCATTTATGGAGCCCGCGGTGCTAATGGCGTAGTGCTTATTACTACCAAACGAGGTACAAGTGGCCCTGCAAAAGTTACCTATGACGGTAACTTCAGCGTGCCTACTATTGGTCCCAAAAGAGTGCACATGCTGAATGCGCAGCAATATCTTGATCTCGAAGATCTGGCATACGATAATATTAAAGTATATGACCCCGCAGGCTGGGCGGCCGGTAACTATTCATCGGCAGTAGATCCCCGCGTAAAACGCCAAAGTTTACCCAACCTTTTCGATGCCAATGGAAAACCGCTGTACAATACCGACTGGCTGAAAGAGTCATTGCAACATAAGCTGTCGCAAAATCACCAGTTGGGAGTAACCGGCGGAAGTAATGGTAACTTATATGGGTTGTTCCTCGGCTACCGCGATGATAATGGCTTACTGCTAAATTCTTATCTTAAACGTTACTCAGCACGTTTCGTGCTCGATCTGAAACCGAAAGAATGGCTGCGGATCGGCGGTAGCGTAAGCTATAATAACCAGGAAGAAAATCTGGTTGATCAGGGTACGGGTGGATTGAACTCTGTGCGTATGATCACAGAAGCATTCCCTTTTATGCCTGTTAAGTTTGCTGATGGCACCTGGGGCGACAACTATCTGTATCCCGGTGCAGAAGGTGGTTCAAACCCAGTGCATATTATGACCGATAGAAAGTATCTGGTGAATGTTCAGAATATGCTTGGTCATTCGTATGTAAACATCCTGCTCGGTAAGGGTTTTGATATCAAAAGCCAGGTAGGGGTAAGTATCGTGCAAAGGCAGGAAAACCAGTTCAGCAGCCGCACCCTTCACAACATTTCGATGGATCAAAACGGAACAGCAAGTATTTTCGATAACAGGGAAATTTACTGGTCATCTGAAACCTTCCTGAATTATACCAAAGACATAAATGAAGATCATACCGTAACCGGTTTGGTGGGGCTTTCCTGGCAGGGAACGAATTATGCGTCAGTTAATGCCAGCGCCCAGAATTTTTCAACCGACTTCTTTCAATATTACAACCTTGGCCAGGGAAGCGTGCAGAACGCATCCAGTTCAAACAAAAGCAATTTCGCTTTCAATTCATACTTTGGCCGCGTGAATTACGGATACCAGCAAAAGTACCTGGTTACTTTCACTGGTCGTGTTGATGGAAGCTCAAAATTCGGCGACAACCATAAATTCGCTTTTTTCCCTTCAGCTGCAGTTGCATGGAATGCATCCAATGAGGAATTTCTTAAAAGCAGCAGGGTGGTATCACATCTTAAATTACGCGTTAGCCATGGTTTAACGGGTAATTCTGAGATCGCTCCTTATTCTTCAGATCCTTTACTGGGTTCTTACACTGCCATCTTCAACAATGCCAGATTTTCAGGGGTTGGATCCAGCAGGTTGGGCAATCCTGATCTGAAATGGGAAAAAACGGCTCAAACAGATGCCGGTCTTGAATTGGGCCTGTTGGAAAACAGGATCAGTTTTGAAGCAGATTATTATTATCGTAAAACTACCGACATGCTGCTGGAAACGCCGTTGCCAAGATCAACCGGCTATCCTTCCATTACCAAGAATATCGGCAGCATGGAGAACAAAGGAATTGAGCTTACATTACATACAGTAAACATTAAAACCCAGGACTTTTCATGGAGCACCACTTTTAATATCTCCATGAACAGAAATAAAGTGCTTGCCCTGGCAACACCTGCGCCGATCTTTTCAGGTAATCCGAACTTTTTGTCAAACACAGGAATCATAAAGGTTGGTGAACCCGTTGGTTCGTTCTGGGGCCTGGTACGGCAGGGCGTTTGGACCGATGCCGAAAGGGCAGAAGCGGCAAAGTACACCAGCTACCGCGGTGGAAAGCCCATTCTTCCGGGCGACCTGAAATACCTTGATGTAAATGGTGATTATGCTATCAATGATCTTGACAGGGTAATTATCGGCAATGGTAATCCTGATGGCTGGGGTTCATTCAACAATAGTTTCAAATATAAGAACTTCGACCTGCTTATTGAGATCGGTTATATGTATGGAAACGATGTGTTGAATCAAACAAAACACTCAGGTGAAGACAGAACAGGTATTGCCAACAGCTTCAACTCAGTGCTCGATTATTACCAGCCGGGTAAGAATAACGACAATACCATGATCGCAACCATCCGCGATACCAGAGCTGGTTATGTAACCAATGTGGATACCCGCTGGGTAGAAGATGGCTCCTTTATTCGCGGTAAAAATTTGTTATTGGGCTATAATGTTCCTGCCAGCATGTTGAATACGTTAAGGTTAAGCCGTTTGCGTGTAACCGCTTCCGTTCAGAACTTCTTCCTCAGAACTAAATTCTCGGGTAACGATCCGGAAGTAACAACTTACAGCAACGCATTTGCACAGGGACAAACTTTTTTTGATTATCCCAAGCCTACTACTTACATGCTGGGAATAAGTGTTGGATTATAAAAAGTAATTAAAACAAGCTTATTATGAAAATTCGTAAAATCAACCCGATATATATCCTGCTGTTAGGAGCCTTGGCGTTAACAACTACCGGTTGTAAAAAATGGTTACAGGAAGAAGATAAAGATCCATCGAACCTTGCTCCCGACATTTATTATACATTACCCGGTCACGCTGATGCAGCCATTGCCGCTGCGTACGACAGAACCCGTTTCATTGGCAATGGCGCAGGTATATTTGCCAATAACTTTTCCATGCTTGAAATGCCCACTGGCACGGCTAAAACCGAAACAGGGCAAAATACCGATCTGAACAACCTGCTTGGGCTTAGTTATAACGGCGACAATGTATTTGTGCTTAACTGGTGGACTGGCCTGTACAGTGTTATTGCCCAAACCAACCTGGTGCTGGATAAAGTACCCGGGATAAAAATGGACGAAACAAAAAAGAAACAGGTATTGGGAGAAGCCCAGTTTTTAAGGGCATGGTCATATTTTTACCTGGTTCGGTTATTTGGTGATGTGCCGTTGCACACTACTTCAATTTTAACTTCGCTTGATCCCAAAGTATATTCCGGCCGCACCACTAAAGATTCGATCTACACACAGATTATAACCGACCTGAAGGCCGCAGAAGCTTCTGGTTTGAACTGGACCGATGCCGGCGGGCGCGCTTCGCTGGGAGCTGTAAAATCGTTGCTGGCTGAAGTTTATTTAACCATGGCAGGTAACCCTATGAACAAGACCGATCATTATCAACTGGCGGCTGATAAGGCGAACGAAGTGATCTCCAGTGGCAAATTCAGCCTGTTTGACACGTACAACCAGTTGCACAACGTATCGTTGGAAAACCAGCGGGAACATATTTTCCAGATCCAATACCTGGGCGGTGTAGCCAACAATGGCAACCAGGCTATTCTGTTACCCAACTTCAAGGATGTTTCAGCATACGGTACCGAAATAGGGTCTACAACACCTACGGTTCAGTTTTACAATTCATTTGAACCTGGTGATAAAAGAACTGTTGACCGGGAGGGATTCTTTTATACAAGTTACTATTCCGGAGGTAACGGTGCTTTGAAGTCGTTGGGAGCGCCTTACATTTTTAAGCATTTTGATAGTGTGGCCAACGGCACGTCGGGTAAAGAGGGTACCGCAACCAGCGGTTTGAACTGGATGAACATCAGGTATGCGCAGGTGCTTTTAACCTTTGCAGAAGCACAGAACGAGGCGAACAGCGGTCCTACCCAGGCAGCACTCGATGCGTTAAAAGCGATTCGCGACCGGGCAGGTTTGACCACCGGTACGCTCGGCAGCTATAACCAGGCCTCTTTTAAGGAAGCGGTATGGCGTGAACGCTGGCATGAGCTGTGTTATGAAGGTGTAACCTGGTTCGATATGGTACGGTTGAAAAAAGCCTACAACCCGCTAACCAACAATTTTGACGGGTTTGAAGGATATAAACTGACAGAAAGCGGGGCTACGCTGACCAAAAAACATTTGCTGTTCCCGCTGCCTACGGTGGAAATGCAAAACAATCCAAACCTGAGACCTCAAAATCCCGATTACCCGGGGTTATAGTGAATAAATAAGTATGCATTTTAAGCCGCAAAGTGACCATCCTTTGCGGCTTTGTTTTTATCTTTGGGGCATATCATTTTAACTTATCCTGTCACTTACCACTGCCAGCCTGCAAATTTTCCGGTCTGATTTTTGGCCCTGAATTTCTTGTTTTTTTAAGTATAATCCTTACCTTTGCCCTCCATTTTTCACAAAAGCTAATTAGCAGAGGTACGTTGCTACAAGGCCAAATTAACATAACTGCCTCTTTTTTAATTCTTTGGGAATTTAACCTTTACAGTTCAACATGAACCAAAAGGCTTGAAATTCTCAAGGAAAATTTTTTTTGTCTATAGATGTTTTGTCGTACGAATAATTAAAAAAACCGGTTTTAAGCAATATGTCTTCAACAAAACTGTCAACCAGGGTAAACTTCGGTAAAATCAAAAATCTTGCTGAAGCACCTGACTTACTAGAGGTACAAATTCAATCGTTCAAAGAGTTTTTCCAATTAGAAACCACACCCGACAAGCGTAACATTGAAGGGTTGTTCAAGGTGTTCAAGGAAAACTTCCCCATTACCGATACACGAAACATATTCGTGCTGGAGTTTTTGGACTATTTCATTGACCCGCCCCGGTACACCATTGAAGAGTGTATGGAGCGCGGTTTAACATATGCCGTTCCCCTTAAAGCGAAACTGAGGTTGAGCTGTAATGACGAAGAGCACGTTGACTTCCAGACAATTGTTCAGGACGTGTTTCTGGGGAACATCCCTTACATGACCCCCCGCGGTACCTTCGTGATCAACGGAGCCGAGCGCGTGGTGGTTTCACAGCTGCACCGTTCTCCAGGTGTATTCTTCGGTCAGTCAATTCACCCCAACGGTACCAAGATCTATTCTGCCCGCGTAATTCCTTTCAAGGGTGCGTGGATGGAGTTCGCTACCGATATCAACAACGTAATGTACGCGTACATCGACCGTAAGAAGAAATTCCCGGTTACCACGCTGTTGCGTTCTATCGGTTACGAAACCGATAAAGACATCCTGGAACTGTTCGGTATGGCCGATGAAGTGAAAGGCGATAAAAAATCACTGCAGAAATATCTTGGCAAACGCCTCGCTGCCCGCGTTTTGAGAACATGGGTAGAAGACTTCGTGGATGAGGATACCGGTGAGGTAGTGTCTATCGAAAGAAACGAGGTAGTGCTCGAGCGCGATACCGTGCTTGATGAAGAAGCTGTGGATATGATCGCCGACATGGATGTGAAAAGCGTATTCGTGCAGAAGGAAGATGTAGGCGGCGACTATGCCATCATTTACAACACCCTCAATAAAGATACTTCAAACAGCGAGCTGGAAGCCGTTCAGCACATCTACCGCCAGTTGCGCGGAGCCGATGCGCCGGATGATGAAACAGCCCGCGGTATCATTGATAAATTGTTCTTCAGCGACAAGCGTTACGATCTGGGCGAAGTAGGTCGCTACAAGATCAACCGCAAGCTGATGCTGAATCAGCCGCTGGATCAAAAAACATTGACCAAGGAAGATATCATCGAGATCATTAAGTACCTGGTTCGCCTGACCAATGGTAAAGCTGAGATCGACGATATCGATCACCTGAGCAACCGTCGTGTACGTACCGTAGGCGAGCAGTTATATGCTCAGTTCGGTGTTGGTCTGGCCCGTATGGCCCGTACCATCCGCGAAAGAATGAACGTACGCGATAATGAGGTGTTCACACCGGTTGACCTGATCAACGCCAGAACGCTGTCATCAGTGATCAACTCGTTCTTCGGTACCTCTCAGTTATCACAGTTCCTCGATCAAACCAACCCGCTGAGTGAGATCACGCACAAACGTCGTATCTCCGCACTCGGGCCCGGTGGTTTGAGCCGTGAAAGAGCCGGTTTCGAGGTTCGTGACGTACACTACAGCCACTACGGCCGCCTGTGTACCATTGAAACGCCTGAAGGTCCGAACATCGGTTTGATCTCAACCCTGTGCGTACACGCCAAGATCAACGAAATGGGCTTTATTGAAACGCCTTATCATAAAGTTGACAACGGAAAGGTTGACCTGAAAAAGCTCACCTTCCTGAGTGCAGAAGAAGAAGATAACGCGAAGATCGCCCAGGCAAGTTCGCCGCTCGATGAAAAAGGCCACTTCGTGGAAGAGAAGATCACTTCACGCCAAACCGGCGACTTCCCGATCCTCGATCAGAACGAAGTGGAGTTCATGGACGTAGCGCCGAACCAGATCGTGGGATTGAGCGCATCACTGATTCCGTTCCTGGAACATGATGATGCCAACCGTGCGCTGATGGGATCGAACATGCAACGTCAGGCTGTACCGCTGATCCGCCCTGAAAACCCGATCGTGGGTACAGGTCTGGAAGGAAAAGCGGCCCGCGATGCCCGTGTACAGATCCTGTCTGAAGGCGAAGGGGTGGTAGAGTACGTAGATGGTAGTGAAATTCACGTTCGCTACGACCGTACCGAAGCTGACCGTCTGGTGAGCTTTGAAGATGACCTGAAAGTTTACAGACTTACCAAATTCATAAAAACAAACCAGGAAACCTGTATCAACCACAAACCTGCTGTTAGAAAAGGTCAGCGCCTGAAAAAAGGCGACTTCCTTACAGAAGGTTATGCGGTACAGGGGGGGGAACTGGCGCTGGGCCGTAACCTGAAAGTGGCGTTCATGCCATGGAAAGGGTACAACTTCGAGGATGCCATCGTAATCAGCGAAAGAGTAGCCAAAGAAGACCTGTTCACTTCTATTCACATTTCTGAATATGAACTGGAAGTACGCGATACCAAACTGGGTGAAGAAGAGCTGACACCGGATATTCCAAACGTATCGGAAGAAGCTACGAAAGACCTGGATGAAAACGGTATCATTCGGTTGGGTGCCGCCATTAAAGAAGGCGATATCCTTATCGGTAAGATCACGCCAAAAGGCGAAAGCGATCCTACACCGGAAGAAAAACTGTTACGCGCCATCTTCGGTGATAAAGCCGGTGATGCCAAAGATGCTTCTTTGAAAGCGCCAAACGGGGTAGAAGGGGTAGTGATCGGTAAAAAGCTGTTTCAACGCGCGAAAAAAGATAAGAACGCGAAGATCCGTGAGAAAGCTGCATTGGAAAAGCTGGAAAAAGTGCATGAAAAGAACACCGAAGACCTGAAAGAAGAATTGTTGAACAAACTGCAAACGCTGCTGAAAGACAAAGCTTCTGCAGGTGTTAACAACAACTTCGGTGAAGTGCAGATCGGTAAAGGCGCCAAGTTCAATCCGAAGAACCTCGGTTCTATCGATTACCAGAACGTAAATCCATTGGGTTGGACAGGGGATGCTTCTATCGATGATGCCATCAATACCTTGTTGCACAACTACAACATCAAGTATAACGAAGAACTGGGTAGATATAAGAGAGAGAAGTTCAACATTTCAATAGGAGATGAATTACCTGCCGGTGTGTTGAAACTGGCTAAAGTATACCTGGCTGTTAAGCGTAAGCTGAAAGTGGGTGATAAAATGGCCGGCCGCCACGGTAATAAAGGTATCGTTGCCAAGATCGTGCGTGCTGAAGACATGCCGTTCCTGGAAGACGGAACTCCGGTTGATATCGTACTGAACCCGCTTGGGGTACCTTCCCGTATGAACCTGGGCCAGATCTATGAAACTGTATTAGGCTGGGCCGGTTTGAAAATGGGTGTGAAGTTCGCTACGCCGATCTTCGACGGAGCTACCACCGATGAAATTGCCAAACACATCAATGATGCAGGTTTACCAAGCTTCGGTCATACGCACCTGTATGATGGTGAAACCGGTGATCGCTTCCACCAGAAAGCTACCGTGGGTGTGATCTACATGATCAAACTGCACCACATGGTTGACGATAAGATGCACGCCCGTAGCATTGGACCCTACAGTCTTATTACACAGCAGCCGCTGGGTGGTAAAGCACAGTTCGGTGGCCAGCGTTTCGGTGAAATGGAGGTGTGGGCACTGGAAGCTTATGGTGCTTCGAACATCCTGCAGGAATTGCTCACCATTAAATCGGATGATATTATCGGCCGCGCAAAAACCTACGAGGCTATTGTTAAAGGTGATAATATTCCAAGAGCCGGTATTCCTGAGTCGTTCAACGTATTGGTGCATGAATTAAGAGGTTTGGGCCTGGATCTGAAGTTTGAATAGTCGATAAGCGAACCGAACGTTGAAGAGTGCGACGCAACGGATGATGAAAAGGGTTACTGTCGCCGGTAACAAAGAATTAAAAACTACTAGAAACAAGAAATACGAAATATGGCTATTAAAAAAGATAATCGTCCCAGAGCCACATTTTCTAAGATCACGATCGGGCTGGCTTCACCTGACTCCATTTTGGAACGCAGCTACGGTGAGGTATTGAAACCTGAAACCATTAACTACCGTACATACAAGCCGGAGCGCGATGGTTTATTTTGCGAACGTATTTTCGGACCGGTAAAGGATTATGAGTGCGCCTGCGGCAAGTACAAACGTATCCGTTATAAAGGGATCGTGTGCGACCGTTGCGGGGTTGAAGTAACTGAAAAGAAAGTACGTCGCGAGCGTATGGGCCATATTAAACTGGTGGTTCCTGTTGTACACATCTGGTATTTCAAAAGTTTACCAAATAAAATCGGTTACCTGCTTGGCGTTAGCTCCAAAAAACTGGAGAGCATCGTTTACTACGAGCGTTTCGTGGTAATTCAGGCCGGTATCAGAGAAGACCGTGGATTGAAATCAGGCGATCTGTTAACTGAAGAAGAGTATCTGGAAATACTGGAGAACCTGCCTAAGGAGAACCAGTACCTGCCTGATGACGACCCGCAGAAATTCATTGCGAAGATGGGTGCTGAAGCAGTACACGATCTGTTGCAAAGAATTGAGCTCGACAGCTTATCATTTGACCTGCGCAATGCCGCCGCTACCGAAACTTCACAGCAACGTAAAGCCGATGCATTGAAGCGTTTGAGCGTGGTAGAAGCGTTCCGCGAGGCCAATAGCCGCATCACCAACCGCCCTGAGTGGATGGTAATGCAATATATTCCGGTTATTCCACCCGAACTGCGTCCGCTGGTTCCCCTGGATGGCGGCCGTTTTGCGTCATCTGACCTGAACGACCTGTATCGCCGGGTGATCATTCGTAATAACCGTTTGAAAAGATTGTTAGAGATCAAAGCCCCTGAGGTGATCTTACGTAACGAAAAACGTATGCTTCAGGAAGCGGTTGACTCGCTGTTCGATAACTCACGTAAATCAAACGCTGTAAAAGCTGAAGGCGGCCGCGCATTGAAGTCACTTTCGGATGTACTGAAAGGTAAACAAGGCCGTTTCCGTCAGAACCTGTTGGGAAAACGTGTTGACTACTCTGGTCGTTCCGTTATTGTGGTAGGTCCTGAACTGAAACTGCACGAGTGCGGTTTGCCGAAAGATATGGCGGCTGAATTGTTCAAACCGTTCATCATTCGCAAACTGATTGAAAGAGGTATCGTAAAAACTGTAAAATCGGCTCGTAAGCTGGTTGACAGAAAAGAAGCGGTGGTTTGGGATATCCTTGAAAATATCCTGAAAGGGCACCCGGTAATGTTAAACCGTGCCCCTACGCTCCACCGTTTGTCAATCCAGGCCTTCCAGCCAAAACTGATAGAAGGTAAAGCCATCCAGTTGCACCCGCTGGTGTGTTCGGCGTTCAACGCCGACTTCGATGGTGACCAGATGGCGGTTCACGTTCCGTTAAGTAACGCGGCCGTTCTGGAAGCCCAACTGCTGATGCTTTCTTCACATAACATTTTGAACCCGCAGAATGGTGCGCCAATGACCCTGCCTTCGCAGGACATGGTACTTGGTCTGTACTATATCACCAAGGGTAAAAAATCAACTGAAACAGAAAAGATCCGTGGCGAAGGAAAAGCTTTCTACAGCACCGAAGAGGTTATCATTGCTTACAATGAAAACCGTGTTGACCTGCACGCTCACATCAAAGTGAAAGTGGATGTTCGTAACAACGACGGCGCTATCGTTAAAAAGCTTACCGAAACAACCGTTGGCCGCGTAATCTTCAACGAATTTGTTCCCAAGGAAGTTGGTTACATCAACGCCCTGTTAACAAAGAAGAGCCTTCGTGAGATCATTGGTGACATCATTACTATCACCAACGTGCCAAAAACAGCCAAGTTCCTCGATGACATCAAACAGCTTGGTTTCCGTACGGCCTTCAGAGGTGGTCTGTCGTTCAGCATCAATGACCTCATCATCCCGTCTATCAAAGGCGATGTGCTTGAGCAGGCAAAAGGTGAAGTAGACGAGGTATGGGATAACTATAACATGGGTCTTATCACCAACAACGAGCGGTACAACCAGATCGTTGACATCTGGTCGAGGGTGGATACCCGCATTACCGAAACGTTGATCCGTGAGCTGAGCAGCGATAAACAGGGCTTCAACTCTGTATACATGATGCTTGACTCAGGTGCCCGTGGTTCCAAACAGCAGATTAAACAGCTGTGCGGTATCAGAGGTCTGATGGCGAAACCAAGAAAATCAGGTTCAACCGGAAGTGAGATCATCGAAAACCCGATCCTCTCTAACTTTAAAGGTGGACTGAACGTATTGGATTACTTCATCTCTACGCACGGTGCCCGTAAAGGTTTGGCCGATACCGCCCTTAAAACAGCGGATGCCGGTTACCTCACCCGTCGTTTGGTTGACGTGGCACAGGACGTTGTAATTACAGAAGAAGATTGCGGTACGCTGCGTGGTATTGCTACCAGCGCACTGAAAGATAATGAAGAGATAGTTGAGCCACTGTACGATCGTATCATTGGCCGTACTTCACTTCATAACGTATATAACCCGCAAAACGATGAACTGATCGTTGAAGCCGGAAAAGAGATCAACGAAGAGATCGGCAAACAAATTGAAGAAGCCGGTATTGAAACCGTTGAGATCCGTTCGGTACTTACCTGCGAAAGCAAACGCGGTGTGTGCGTAAAATGTTACGGTAAGAATCTGGCCACAGGTAACAGGGCACAGAAAGGTGATGCGGTAGGTATCATTGCTGCCCAGTCGATCGGTGAGCCCGGTACACAGCTTACCCTGCGTACCTTCCACGTGGGTGGTGTTGCCGGTTCTGCATCCGTTGAATCTTCACTCACAGCCAAATTCGATGGTACCATCCAGTTCGACGGTTTGCGTACTGTAGGTTCGGTTAACAATGAAGGTGATCCAATTCAGGTGGTAATAGGCCGTACCGGTGAAATCCGGAACGTTGACCTGAAGAACGATCGTTTATTGAATGTGGTGAACGTGCCTTACGGTTCAACCCTGTTCGTAAAAGACGGTCAAACCGTGAAGAAAGGCGATACCCTTTGTACATGGGATCCGTTCAACAACGTAATCGTGGCCGAGATCGTTGGTCAGGTGAAATTCGAGAACGTAATTGAAGGTATTACCTATCGTGAAGAGGCCGACGAACAAACTGGTCACCGCGAGAAAGTGGTAATTGAAACAAAAGATAAAACCAAGATACCTACCCTCATCGTAGAAGGTAAGGATGTAAAACAATACAACCTGCCTGTAGGCTCACACATTGTGGTTGATGAATCGGAAGATGTGAAAGCCGGTCAGGTATTGGTGAAAATACCTCGTACGCTGCGGATGCAACGCGATATCACCGGGGGTCTGCCTCGTGTAACCGAGTTGTTTGAAGCACGTAACCCGGGTAATCCCGCTATCGTGTGCGAGATCGACGGTGTGGTTGCTTTTGGTGCCATCAAACGTGGTAACCGCGAAATCGTGGTTGAAGCGAAAGACGGTGTTATCAAAAAATACCTGGTGCCGCTGACCCGCCAGATCCTGGTGCAGGATGGTGACTTTATCAAAGCCGGTGCATCGCTGTCTGACGGACAGGTTTCACCTGGCGATATCCTGTCAATTAAAGGTCCGTTCGCCGTACAGGAGTACGTAGTGAATGAAATTCAGGAGGTGTATCGTTTACAAGGTGTGAAGATCAATGATAAACACATTGAGGTGATCGTACGCCAAATGATGAAAAAGGTTGAGATCGTTGATCCGGGTGATACCCGCTTCCTCGAGGAAGACCTGGTTGACCGTTTTGATTTTAACGAAGAGAATGACTGGATCTTTGATAAGAAAGTTATTTCTGAACCTGGTGAAAGCGCCCGCCTGAAAGCCGGCCAGATCGTTAGCCTGCGTGAAATTCGCGAAGAAAACTCCCTGCTGCGTCGTACAGACAAAAAGCTGGTTGAATACCGCGATGCCAACCCGGCTACATCGCACCCCGTGCTGTTGGGTATTACCAAAGCCTCACTGGGTACTCAAAGCTGGATCTCAGCTGCATCGTTCCAGGAAACAACGAAAGTACTGTCTTCGGCTGCCATCCAGGGTAAGACCGACGATATGCTGGGCTTGAAAGAGAATGTGATCACAGGTCACCCGATACCGGCAGGTACTGGTTTGCGTGACTTTGAGAACATGATCGTTGGTAGCAAGGAAGAATATGAATTGCTGCAAACAACCCGCGAAGCGATGAGCTTTGACGATGAAGAGTAATACAACTGATCATTCGTTGAAATGAAATATAAAGTAGGAAGTGCATAGCTTCCTACTTTTTTTATAATGCATACTTAATGTTAAAAGTTTTAACAATTTTCTTTTAGACTAGTATTCTATCTTGCAAAAAAGGCGTTCATGAAAAATATTTCTACTATATTATCAATTCTTGCTCTTGTTCTCATAGGTGTACTTTTTTATTTACATTTTGCAAAAGGTGAAAAGCCGAATAAGGTATCGGTAAGTACAGATAAAAATGCCGCCAATAATTTTTCGGTAGCTTATTTCGATATCGATTCCCTGCAGGAACATTATGCATATTTCAAGGATGTGTCGGGTGATATTAAAAAGAAAGAGAACGCCATGAACGCCGAGTTGAACGACCTTACCAACAAGGCCCAGCGCACCATTCGCAAATGGCAGGAGAAAGGCAATAACATTACACAGGCCGAAGGTGAACAGGCACAGCGTGAAGTAGGTTTGCTGCAACAGCAATACCAGCAACGCAAAGGCGAGCTGGAGCAGGAAATGCAGAAGCTGCAGGTTGACCGCATGACCGAACTGCGCAAACAGGTAGAAGAGTTTTTGAAAGAATACAACAAGTCAAAGAAGTATTCTTATATACTTTCATACGAGCCCGGCTTTATCATTTACTATAAAGACTCTGCGTATAACATTACCGATGATCTGATCAATGGGTTGAACTCGCAGTATAAGGGAAAGAAGAAGTAAACATTGGTTGAAAACTTAACAGGTTGAGAGGGGGAATACCCGATTTGCTCAATACAACGCCAAAAGTTGAATGTGGTTTACGTTCTGCTTTTGGCGTTTTGCATTCCTGCTTCAGGCTTTCCGCTTTTCGCCCGCATGCTGCAAACATTCTTTTGCACAAACATCGTGTAACTGTCACCTGATCAGGCCAATATTCGTAAAGATTGTGGAAATCTGGTATAATCGTGATTCGGGTTAGTTTCCTTATCTTGGGAAGGTTAAAACCTGATTTTCTTACCATTATAAAACCAATATGGCAGAACACGCTTCGTCATTTAAACCATCTCTTAGTTTGGTGGATGCTACCATGGTGGTAGCCGGTTCAATGATCGGTTCGGGTATATTTATCGTTACTTCCGATATTACCCGCAACGTGGGAAGTGCCGGCTGGATCATAGCCGTTTGGCTGATCACCGGTTTCATGACCATCACCGCTGCCGTTAGTTATGGCGAGCTGAGCGGTATGTATCCCAAAGCAGGGGGACAATATGTTTATTTAAAAGAAGCATTTAATCCGTTAGCGGGTTTCCTGTATGGGTGGAGCTTTTTTTCGGTGATACAAACCGCTACCATCGCTGCCGTTGCCGTTGCCTTTAGCCGCTATACCGCTTACCTCGCTCCGTGGTTTAGCGAAAGCCATAAGTTATGGGGAATAGAAAAAGGACTGAACGCCCAGGGCGTTATGGAATATTCCTTCTCCATCAGTGCCGCCCAGGTGCTGGCCATCGCTCTCATCATGTTTCTAACCTACACCAACACAAAAGGGATCAAAGGCGGCAAGATCATTCAAACCTCTTTCACAACCGTAAAGCTGTTATCATTATTCGGTCTTATCATTTTGGGATTCCTTTTTGTACAGCATAGCTTCTGGGGCGAAAACTGGCAAACCGGAATGAATGCCACGCACCTGCAACAGGATGCGAACGGCAACTTCCTGAAAGACGGTGAGTGGCTGTCTATTGGCGGCACCGCATTGATCGGCGCCATTGCCGCTGCAATGGTTGGTTCTATCTTCAGCAGCGACAGTTGGAACAACGTAACTTTTATTGCCGGTGAAATAAAGAATCCTAAAAGAAATATCGGGTTGAGCCTGTTTCTGGGTACCCTCATCGTTACTGTTATTTATGTAGCCGCCAACCTGATGTACCTGAATGTGCTGCCCCTGAGCCAGATCGCATATCCCGAAGGAGACAGGGTGGCCGTAGCGGCCGCGAACTCTATATTTGGAAATATAGGCGCCTATATCATTGCCGTAATGATCATGGTGAGCACTTTTGGTTGTAACAACGGCCTTATTCTGGCCGGCGCCCGTGTTTATTACACCATGGCTAAGGACGGATTGTTCTTTAAACAAACAGGGGTATTGAACAAAAATGCCGTTCCTGCATTTGCGCTGTGGATCCAGGCCGGAATGGCCAGTGTGTTATGTTTGAGCGGCAGTTATGGCGATCTGTTGGATATGATCTCTTTTGTGGCGGTACTGTTCTATGCCCTCACCATTATAGGCATTTTTGTTTTACGCAAAAAGCGTCCGGATGCAGAACGGCCTTACAAAGCCTTTGGTTACCCCGTACTGCCCATTATTTATATTATTCTGGCCTTAACATTCAGCATTTTCCTTATCAAAATGAAACCCCAGTATGCAGGAATTGGGCTTGGAATTGTACTGGCAGGTGTTCCTTTATATTATCTTGCAGTGCGAACAAACAAAAAAGTATAGGTTATAAGCAGGTGTGCCACGGTTCGTTTGCAATGTGCCGGTATTCCGGGCTAAATGAGGCAGGCTGTGGCACACTTTTATAGCAACAAATAAAGTATGAGTAAGATAGATTTTGACAAGCTGTTTACCGGGTTCCCGAATATTAAAGCTGGTGTAATAGGCGATGTGATGCTGGATATTTACTGGTGGGGGCATGTAGAAAGAATTTCGCCGGAAGCGCCGGTACCTGTGGTGGCGCTGGATAAAAAAGAACATCGTATTGGCGGCGCCGGCAATGTGGCGCTTAACCTGGCAGCCCTTGGCGCCCATACATCCATACTTTCTGTAATGGGGAACGATGAAAACGGCAGTGCATTAATAGAACTGTTCAACGAACACCGGATCAATACCGCATACGTATCGCAGCAGCTTTCGCGTATCACTACGGCCAAAACCCGTATCATCAGCCGCAATCAGCAAATGATGCGTCTCGATGCGGAGATCACCAAAGACCTGAGCACAGATGACGAGAACGCCCTGATTGAAAAAGTGCGTCAGTACATCCTCAATGAGCAGCCGCAGGTGATCATATTCGAAGATTATAACAAAGGGGTGCTAACCGAGCGCGTGATCAAAGAAGTGACAGCCCTTTGTAAACAACATGACGTTATCACTACAGTGGATCCCAAACGAAAAAACTTCTTTTCGTACGAAGGCGTAGATATTTTTAAACCTAATTTGAAAGAAGTAAAGGACGGGTTGAACCTGCTGATAGATGAGGTCAACCTCACCACTTTGAACGATATTCATCAGCAGTTGCAAAAGAAACTGGGTCATTCCATCTCCTTCATTACGCTCAGCGAAAAAGGCGTGTTTTACCAGGAGAACAGTACCTCAAAGATCATTCCTTCGCATTTAAGAAATATTGCAGATGTATCAGGCGCCGGCGATACGGTAATTGCCGTAGCCTCCCTGATTTACGCTGCTACCAAACGCATTGATCTTATGGCCGAAGTGGCCAACATAGCAGGCGGACTGGTTTGTGAGGAGGTAGGTACGGCCGCTGTCGATAAGAACAGATTATTACATGAATGTAAGTTGTTACTGTCATAAGCGTAAAATATCAGTTATTCAGTAATTGAGTTATTCAGTTAGAAAGTTGAACTGCGAACTCAGCAACTGAATAACTCAATAACCAGAAGCTATGTTAACCGCATCGGTTCAGGCATTCATAAAACAAATATTGAACAATTCAGGCACGTTCACATCCATAGGCGGCGGTTCCATCAATTATACCTACAGAATTAAGACCGGTAAGCAAAGTTTTTTTTGTAAGATCAACAGCCTTGCTGATTTCCCCGGCATGTTCGATGCGGAGCAGCACGGACTGGCATTGCTGGCTCAGCAACAGGTGATTCGCGTTCCCCGAATAGTTGCCAATGAACAAAAAAACGGTACCCAGATACTTATTCTGGAATGGATTGAACAGGGGGTCAAGAGCGGTACCTTCTGGGAAACCTTTGGCCGGCAACTGGCAGCCCTGCATCATGTGCAGCACGACGAGTGCGGGTTGGCTTCCGACAATTATATGGGCGCTTTGCCCCAGCATAATACACCCACCGCTAGCTGGGCTGAATTCTTTATACACCAGCGATTACAGCCCCAGTTAAAACTGGCCCTCAGCCATCAAATGCTTGAACCGGCACATGCGGCTCAGTTCGAGAAATTATATCAACAGTTAGGTGTTATATTTCCTGCAGAGCCGCCTGTGTTATTGCACGGCGACCTGTGGAGCGGCAACTTCCTTTGCGATGAGAAGGGAAAGCCCGTGCTGATAGACCCGGCCGTATACTACGGGCATAGAAGCATGGATATGGCCATGACCACCTTATTTGGCGGTTTTGACGCCAGCTTTTATGAAAGTTATAATTATCATTTCCCGTTGCCGGTGAATTACCGGCAGCAATGGGAGGTGTGCAACTTATATCCCTTGCTGATACATTTGAATTTGTTTGGCAAAAGCTATCTGGCCGATATTTTGAATACAATCCGACGGTATTGATTTACGTTATAGAGCCAATAGGCAATAGGGAAATTGTGCAAAATTGGGGGATGGCCGAAAAAACCCAATAGTTAGTAGCCAATGGGCAATAGCCAACAGGCAAAAAAAGAATTGCTATTAATGGAGAAGTTTGATTATCGGCAATCTTTGCCAATTGCCGATTGTAAATTGCCAATTGAGAATGGCAGCTATTGCATAAATTTGTACAATGAAATGCAGCAGAATGACTTATAACGCCGTCTTAAACAAAGTGATAACCTCTTAACAAATTGAATGCTGGCTGTTACTATACTGGGAAATAACTCTGCTTTGCCGGCCTATGACCGGCATCCTACGTCGCAGGTTGTGACGCTGGATGATAATTTATTCCTGGTTGATTGTGGTGAAGGCACGCAACAGCAGCTGGCTAAATTCCGCATTCGCTGGTCACGCATTAATTACATCTTCATATCACACCTGCACGGCGATCATTATTTTGGGTTACCGGGCTTTTTGCACAGCATGGGTTTGCTGCATCGTGAGCATGACCTGCATTTGTTTGCCCCGGCTCCCCTGCAAAAAATTCTCGACCTTCAACTGGAGGCGGCTTCCAACATGTTGCCGTACCCACTGCATTTTTATCCGCTAGAAAAAGAAGGAGTGATCGTACAGAACGAGAAGTTCAGGGTTACCTGTTTTCCTACCAAACACCGTATTCCCTGCTGGGGTTTCCGGTTCGATCAGGTGCGCGCGCCGCGCCGGGTTAATCCGGAAAAAGCCATTGAACATGGCATACCCGCTGCATTTTACGACCGGTTGAAATGGGGCGACGATTATATGAATAAAGCGGGGGAACTAATAAAGAATGAATGGGTAACCAACCCGGGGGTAAAACCTTTGTCATACGCCTATTGTGCGGATACCATTTACGATGAAGAGCTGATTGACAAAGTGCGCGGCGTTGACCTTTTATACCATGAAACCACGTATTTAAAGGACCTCGATACAAGGGCTGCGCTTCGTTTTCACTCCACAACCACACAGGCCGCCTGCATTGCCAAAAATGCCGGTGTTGGCCGTTTGCTGATCGGGCATTTCAGTTCGAAGTACGACAAGCTGGATGTTTTTGAGCAGGAAGCCTGCGAGGTATTCCCCGATACGAGCCTCGCGCTGGAAGGCGTTTCGTTTAGAGCCATACAGAAGTAATATCGAATATCGAATTTTAAATGTTCAATGTTGAAGTAAAAGAAAATGCCGAATGCGGTACTTCGACATTCGACATTCAATATTTAATATTCAATATTTTATTTCCCTTTAAGGAAAGCCTGTACCTGCTGATACAAACCTGCGCTCAACGGAACCATGGGCAGTCTGAGGTTGTTCTGAAGCAGTTCCAGTTCTGTCATAAAAGCTTTTACACCGGCGGGATTGTTCTCGGCAAACATCAGGTCGTATGCTTCTATCAACACATCGTTCAATGATTTGGCCGCTTTGAAATCACCTTTCAAACACTGGCGCACCATATGGGTGAACTGTTGCGGAAAGGCATTGGCAGCAACACTGATAACACCATCCATACCACAGGCGATCTGGGGCAGAACGAGAGCGTCGTCGCCGCTAACTACGAGGAAGTTCCCGGGACGGTCGCGCAGGATCTGCATACACTGGGCCATATCGCCACTGGCTTCTTTAATACCACCGATATTAGCTACTTCATTGGCCAGGCGCAGGGTAGTGGCAGCGGTCATGTTGCGACCGGTACGGCCTGGTACATTATATAATAATATAGGTTTGGGCGAAGCCGCAGCCAGCGCCTTGTAATGCTGGAAAATGCCTTCCTGGGAAGGTTTGTTATAATACGGGCTGGCGCTCAGCACAGCGGTTGCTTTATCTAAAGGAAAAGTTTCCAGTTCTTTTATTAATTCAGCAGTATCGTTACCACCAATACCAACTACAATGGGAACACGGTTATTCACTTTTTCATAAGTGAAGCGAACGATGGCGATCTTTTCTTCTTTGCTAAGTGTAGGGGTTTCGCCGGTGGTACCGAGGGTTACCACGTATTCAGTACCGCCATTGATTACGAAATCGATGATTTTACTTAACGCGTCAAGATCAACTTCTCCATTTGATTTGAACGGGGTTACCAGCGCCACGCCGGTGCCATATAATGATTGACGAAGAGACATGATAATTCAGATTGAAAATTGCAGATTTTAGATTTAAGGCATCCCACATTAGCGGGAAACCTGTTAACATTTGGAATTGCTGAGTAGAGATAAGGATGAACAAGTGAGTGACGCCCGTCCGACCCGTCATGGGGGTGGGCAACGATACTGAGCAGAGATACTGCAGCTGGTAAAAAAATATTACTGCCTTAATTATAATTCCGATCAGCAGGGGCCGGTTATCCGGCGAGCCACCCGGGGCTGCTAAGCTGGCAATTCATCCCAGAAGCCCATCTTGTTAAACTTATCGATTCGCTTTCGAACACGTTCTTCAGGATCCATCTGTTTCAGCTCGTTGATGGTGTTAATGAGGTATGGCTTTAACAAGCCTGCGGCTTCATCATAATCCCAGTGTGCGCCGCCAACCGGCTCTGGAATGATACCATCAATTAATCCAAATTCATACATATAATCGGCAGTGAGTTTTAACTGTTCGGCTGCTTTTTCTTTCTGGTCCCAACTACGCCACAGAATAGAGCTGCAGCTTTCGGGCGAAATAACTGTATACCAGGTATTTTCCAGCATATATACTTTATCGCCAACCCCAATACCCATAGCACCGCCCGACGCGCCTTCGCCAATGATCACACAAATTACCGGCACTTTCAACCGCATCATTTCATAAATATTACGGGCAATGGCTTCACCCTGGCCTCTTTCCTCGGCTTCAAGGCCGGGATAGGCGCCGGGCGTATCGATAAGCGTAATGATCGGTTTGTCGAACTTCTCAGCCAACTTCATCAGCCGCAGGGCCTTGCGGTACCCTTCGGGATTGGCCATACCAAAATTACGCAACTGGCGTGCCTTGGTATTGATACCTTTTTGCTGACCGATCATCATTACAGTCTGGCCATCGAGGTTGGCGAAACCGCCTACCATGGCCTTATCATCTTTTACATTGCGGTCTCCGAACAGCTCAACGAAATCGGTTGAGAGTTTGGAGATATATTTCATCGTATACGGACGGTCGGGGTGACGGCTCAACTGCACTTTTTGCCAGGGCGTAAGGTTTTGCGTAATGGCCTTACGGGTCTCCAGCACACGCTCTTCCAGTTTTTTAATAGGGTCAGTCAGATCAAGTTTACTTTTTTCGGCCTTTTGCTTCAAGCCTTCTATATCATCAAAAAGGTCTTTGATCGGTTTTTCAAAATCCAGGAACTGACGGTTTTTATCTTGCGGCATAGGCAGTGATAATAAGCTGTAAAATTAAGGGATGAAGGATTTTTTATGAAAGTTTTCTATAAACCCCCGTTTACACCCGTAAACACGCAAGATCAGGGATCTGGCAGGTTTTGGCACTAAATGGGCCGTTTATACAGAACTCATTGTAAATGAGCAGGTATTAACGAAATCCCCGGGTATTTATGATATGCTTTCCTGATTTAAAGGCTGCAAATGTAGTGTGAAAACGGGAGATTACTCCCCTGACCCCTCCCGGTGGGGGAGAAATAGTTGATATGTTGGCCGCGGGCAAAGCGCTGGCCTGCAGAATGGCGGTACTGTCAAATTTTCAACTGCGCCTGCAGCAGGTACTGAACTTCTTTCATAAAAAATGACAAATTTTTAGCCGGTATATGACATTGGCCAAATGGCACATAACTTGAAAAAACGGTTATAGAAATAATTGTATTACCATTTTATGCTTTTGTTTAGTAAATCATTCAAAAACATAATATCATGGCAAACAATCCCGAAATGATCCTGCTGCATACCTGCATAGCAGCAAAACCGCCGCCCATCGGCCCGAAAATCATTTTCTCCTGTACAGCCAACTTATTGCGTGAAACTTATAATGTATAATAATTATGAGATCTGTTTTAAGCAATTGGTACAATCAGTTTTGGATGCCGGTTAAATTCTATACAAATTATTTGATCCGCTGCATCCGAAACGACGACCAGGACAATAACCCGTTTATTATTTTTTAGTCCCTGTACGATAATCACAATGCTTAATAACTATTTTAAAACATAATCATTATAAAAAAAGAGGAGGATATATGGCAAACATTCTTAAAAAAGACAACAGTCGCCAACCAGCCAATTTTGGAAGTGTGGTAGATCAGATCTTCCAGAATAATTTATCCCGCTTTTTCGATGATTCTTTCTGGGGTTTCAATGGCGATGTAAATCGCAGTACCAAAGTACCTGTTAACCTGCGTGAAACTGATAGTACTTATGAAATGGAACTGGTAGCGCCAGGTTTACGTAAAGAAGATTTTCAATTAAACGTTTCGGGCGATATGCTGACCGTTTCGTTTGAAGAGAAAAATGAAACAAAGGATTCAAATATGCAGGAAGGCTATATAAGGCAGGAGTACCGAATGCGTTCATTCAGCCGCAGCTTTCAACTGAACGAAGCGGTAGATACGAATAACATTTCTGCACATTACGAGAATGGCATCCTGCATGTGACATTGCCCAAAAACGAAAAAGTAAAACAAACGTCAAAGACAATCCCCGTTGCGTAATTGTTTTTTTGAACATTAATAAAAAGCTTCCCACGCGGGGAGCTTTTTTTATGCCGCAGAACACGCTACTTTCCAACAATAACGGGTTAATTCAGGGTGCCAAAATAATGGACGCAAACACTACTGGTGAGCGTTATATATAGTACCAAAATTCCTTACCGGAGGAATTAATCTTATAAAGTTTAAGAATACAAAAACCGATCAATCGCAGAAGTTGATTGTACAGTAGGATCCTGGCAGGTGGTAAATTGCGGGTGGTGAATAGCGTTTCTATTCTTCACTCGCTATATTTTTTATGTTTATACTTTTGCCTTGCTTGTTGTGTCTTAAGCCTTGCTCCTTGCGTTTTGCCTTTTATTGCCCATTGCTTATTGTTCTCATGGCACATCCTTTGCCGCAATAGTAACGCGCTTCATGTTCTAAATGCCATTACAGTAAAAATCATATGAAGGCCCGGTAGCAGTTGGGGAATCCAAATTCTCCACATACACCATCGTTTTTTTACCGGGTATTTATTTACTCAATAATAGTTTTAATGGAAGAAAGAACCTACACGCTCATCACTGGCGGTACAAAAGGTATTGGCTAAGAGCTGGCAAAAATTTTTTCCTGTAACGGGCATCATCTGGCCGAAACTCAATAAATATTTTCAGATGAATGCAGCAGTGATTCACGCTCCGGGTAAGGTTACCTGCGCGACAATGTAGATGATCCGGGTATAAAAGACGCCCGTGATGTTATTCTTAAAGTAACGGCAACAGCTATTTGCGGATCTGACCTGCATATTTATTCAGGCGGGGTTCCGCAACCACGGTCCATGGTGCTGGGGCATGAGTTTATGGGCAAAGTTGAAGAAACGGGCAAGTCCATAACCAATTTAAAAAAGGCGACCGGGTAGTGGTACCGTTCCCCATAGCCTGTGGCCATTGTTTCTTTTGCCATCATGGCTATCCAAGTAATTGCGAAAATAGCAATCCGAAGTATGGCCCCGAGGGCGGCCTCTTCGAACAAAAAGGGGGCGCCCTGTTCGGTTATACCGATCTGTATGGCGGGTACGATGGCGGACAGGCGCAATACGTGCGTGTGCCCTATGCTGATTTTGGTCCACGCCTGGTGCCTGATAATTAAACCGATGAGCAGGTGTTGTTCCTGACCGATATTTTTCCCTCCGGTTATTCCGGTGTTGACCGGGGAGAGGTTAAAGGAGGGGAAACGGATGCCATTTTCGGTTCGGGCCCCGTAGGCATTATGGCTGCCAAAGCCGCCTGGTTGCGTGGCGCAGCGCGGAGGCTCATTGTTGATACCTTACAATACCGTCTCGATATGGCAAAAAAAGCCGCCAATGCGGAAACTATTCTTTGGGAAGAAGATGGTAAAAATGCCATCGAGGCCATAAGGGCGGCTACGGAAGGCCGGGGCGCCGACGTAGGTATTGAAGCGGTAGGGTTTGAAACTGACCGAACTTTACTCGACCGGGCGAAAGCGGTAATCAATCTTGAAAAAGGTTCGCAAAAGTACTGGCAGCCTGTATGAGCGCCGTCAGGCGTAATGGTATAGTGCCGGTATTGGGCGTTTACCCGGTAACGTACGATAACTTCCCGGTTGGCCAGTTCTTTGATAAAGGGCTTACGCTGCGGGGCGGTCAGGCGCCGGCTCACCGGCATATTGATACCCTGTTGCAGTATGTAAGAGAGGGAAAAGGTTGCTGATGGCTATTCCATGTTCAAAAAGAAAGAAGACAATTGCGTAAAGTTGTTCCCGATCCCTGGGAAGCGTAAAAGATGATTGACCCGATACAGGGATTTGTTACTGGCATGTGATTTTCAATAATGATAAAAACACCTTGATCAATAAATATACCTCATTAGGCGCGGCATTACAGGAAAATGGACAATGCTCCTTTACGGTATGGGCGCCCCTGTGCAATTCAGTTAACGTGGTTGTACAGGCATCACCTGAAGTTACATGGCCTATGGAAAAAGACGGGCAGGGCTATTGGTGTGTAAATATAGACCATGTAACTCCGGGGATGCAATATTTGTATCAAATAGATGGAAAATGGCTACGGCCCGACCCGGCATCGCGCTGGCAGCCAAAAGGTGTACATGGACCTTCCGCAGTGATGCATACCGGTTTTGCCTGGACCGATGATCAATGGCATGGCATCGAGCCTGCTGAAATGATCATCTATGAACTGCATACCGGCACTTTTACCAGCTCGGGTAATTTTCAGGGAATTATTTCAACACTGGATTATTTGCAATCGCTTGGCGTTACCGCCATCGAGATCATGCCCATCGCACAGTTTCCCGGGCATCACAACTGGGGGTACGATGGGGTTTACCCGTTTGCTGTTCACAAGGACTATGGCACGCGCGACGATCTGAAGCAATTGGTAAATGCGGCGCACGAACGCGGCATTGCCGTTGTACTGGATGTAGTATATAACCACCTTGGCCCTGAAGGGAATTACCTTGCCGACTACGGTCCTTACTTTACCGAAAAATATAAAGCATCGTGGAGCAACTCCATCAATTTCGACGGACCCTGGTGCGATGGGGTTCGCAATTATTTTATACAAAACGCATTGATGTGGCTCGATGAATTTCATATAGATGCATTGCGGCTCGATGCAGTGCACGCTATATACGACAATAGCGCCGTACATATAATGGAAGAACTTACCGAACAGGTACGGCAACTGGAGCAGCGTACCCAACGGCGAAAAGTATTGATCGCAGAATTCGATCTCAACAACCCCCGGTACATAACGCCGGTTGAAAAAGGCGGCTACGGTATGGATGCCCAGTGGGTCGATGAATTTCATCATGCCTTACATGCCGTAATTACCGGTGAAAGGGAAGGTTACTATGAAGATTTCGGCAGCCTCGAAATGCTGGCCGGCTCATTACAACATTCTTATGTATATACCGGGCAGTATTCAGTTCATCGCAAACGCAATTTTGGAATAGTACCTAAACATACTTCGTATAACCAATGTATTGCTTTTGTGCAGAACCACGATCAGGTGGGTAACCGGTTCATGGGCGACCGGCTTGCCACCATGTTGCCACCCGAAGCGTTGAAGCTTGCGGCGGCCACATTGCTGTTGTCTCCGCATGTTCCATTATTGTTCATGGGCGAAGAGTACGGGGAGAAGAAACCCTTCCTGTATTTTACCAGTCACTCCGACGTAGGTCTGATAGAAACATTGCGTGAAGGGCGCAGGAGAGAATTTGCGCATTTTAACTGGCAGGGCGAAGTACCCGATCCGCAATCGGACGAAATATTCAATAATTCAAAACTGAGTTGGAACGCAACTGAAGTGCCGGGGTTATTCAACTTCTATCAACACCTTATTGCATTTAGAAAAAGCAGGCCGGCCTTGCAAAATTTTCAGCGGTACAGCGCGGTGCGGAATATCCGTATAAAAAACGATGTATTGCAGTTTGAACGGCATGGCAATAACGATATGCTTATCGTTTACCTGAATTTTAATAAAGAAGCACAAAGTATCGTCAATGAGAACCGCTATCCCTGTAATGTAGTGATCGATTCTTCGGCCGCGGAATGGGAAGGCCCCGGTAATTTATCGTCGGTAACGGTTCAACCCGGAGAGCCGTTCCTGCTGAACCCCCTGTCGGCAACTGTTTTTGAAATCGTAAACCGATCAGACGAATAAACATGCTAATGAAAGTCCCTATATCAACATACCGTTTACAATTAAATGCCTCCTTTACCTTTAAACACGTAGCAGAACTTATTTCATACCTGCACGAATTAGGCATTACCACTATATACGCCAGTCCGTTTTTTACAGCCGTTGCCGGCAGCATGCATGGTTACGATGTTTGCGACCCGCATGCGCTGAATAAAGAATTAGGCACACCTGAACAACTACAACAGATCTCGGCTGTGTTGCGAAAAAATAATATGACCTGGCTGCAGGATATAGTGCCCAATCATATGGTTTATTCAATGGCCAATCAACGCCTGGCCGATGTGCTGGAGCGCGGCGCTTACTCGGAATACTTTAACTGGTTCGATATCGACTGGATGCATCCTGATCCCGAACTGCATGGGCGCCTCATGGTGCCGGTGTTGGGAAAACCTTTGGCGGATTGTTTACAGCAACAGGAAATAAGTCTGGATTTTGATTGCAAGGGGTTTGAGTTAAAATACCAGCAGCAGGCTTTTCCGCTATCTGTCGGTGCTTATGAAGTCCTTCTAAGCTGGCTGCCCAATGACCCTGCTTTTACGCCGGTAACGGAAATGATAATGAAATTGTATTCGGCGGCAACCTGTGAGAAATCGCTGGCCAGCTGGAATGAAAACAAACAACAGGTATTGCAGGCATCGGAGAAGGATATGGCAACCATAAAACAGTTGCTATTACAGGTGAATGCCGACGGGCAGTTGCTGCAAAAAATATTACAAAAGCAGTATTACCGGTTAAGCTGGTGGCAGGAAACCAATCAAAAGATAAATTATCGCCGGTTCTTTGCCGTGAATGAACTTATCGCCATCAACATGGAAGATGAGGATGTGTTCAACGAGTATCATTCCCTGTTGTTTGATCTGTACAAAGATAATGTGATCCATGGTTTACGGCTCGATCATATCGATGGATTGCACGATCCCGTTGAATATATAAACAGTTTACGGGAGTTGTTTGGTGACGAGTGTTATATGGTGGTAGAAAAAATACTGGAAGAAGGAGAAACGCTGCCTGCAGGCTGGCCATTGCAGGGCACAACCGGTTATGAGTTCGGCGCCCAGGTGAACTGGTTATTGACGAACCCGGCCGGTGCAAAGAAAATGGTGCATTATTACCGGTCGCTTTTTCCTGAAATGCCCGGGTATAAAGAAATTATTTTTGAAAAGAAACAGTCGTTCCTTGAGAAATATATGGGTGGCGAATGGGATAACCTGGTACGCAACCTGTATGAGCTGCAACTGGCGCCTGCCGGCATCGACCGTAAAACAATGAAACAGGCCCTGGGCTTATTTATGTGCTGTATGCCTGTGTATCGTTTATATCCCCACGAGGGACCGCTTGAAGCGGAAGCGCAGCAAATAATAAAAGAAACGGTAGAAGACGCCTTGCGCAGGGCTCCGCATTTGAACGAGCCATTAGCCTGTCTTTTATCGATATGGGATATTGATGCAACTGATGTTACCATCAACAGTCACCGCCTTTGCTTTCAAAAAAGGTTGATGCAGTTTACCGGTCCGCTTACCGCTAAAGGTGTTGAGGACACTACTTTTTACGTATACAATGCCCTGTTATCGCATAATGAGGTGGGCGATACCCCCGATCTCGATCAATATTCCGTTGATCATTTTCACCGATGGATATTGCAAAGGCAGCAAACGCACCCGTATTCGTTGAACACAACTTCCACACACGATTCAAAGCGGGGCGAGGATGGGCGTATCAGGCTCAATGCACTTACCTGTCTGGTGACTGAATGGGAGCACCAGGTAGCTGCGTGGCGACAGATGAACAATAAATGCAAAACGGCATGGAACGGCGCCCAGGCGCCCATGTTACATGATGAATACTTTATTTACCAATCGCTGGTGTCAGGGTTCCCGGAAAATGGCGAAGTAACAGATGAGTATATAACCCGGCTGAAAGATTATTTCATCAAATCGGTTCGGGAGGCCAAAATATATACCAACTGGCAGGACCCTGATAGTGCCTACGAAGAAGCAGGTTGCCGGTTTATAGAACAGTTGCTTTCACCACAGCATGATTTTTTACAAAGCTTTGTGCCGTTCTTTAATTCGGTTCTTTCTAATGCAAATGTATTTTCACTTACACAGGCGCTTATAAAATTTACGGTGCCGGGTGTACCCGATACCTACCAGGG
The DNA here is from genome assembly GCA_966211305.1 of uncultured Niastella sp. Classification (GTDB taxonomy): domain Bacteria; phylum Bacteroidota; class Bacteroidia; order Chitinophagales; family Chitinophagaceae; genus Niastella. The sequence goes on along the minus strand of CBIHPC010000017.1, from coordinate 31,142 downwards.
TTGTGAGTGGTGGAATACCAGTTATGTTGACCCCGACAATCGCCGGCCCGTTGATCACGCGTTAGGCTATAAATTTGTACAGAAAATAAAAGCATTGGAAGAAAAAGGGAGTTTGGCAGTGCTGAATCATCTCAGGAATAACCGCACAATGGGCGCTGAAAAATTCTTTGTTACCTGGAAGGCATTGCAATGCCGGAGAAAATACGCCCCGGTATTCCTGCAGGGGACTTACATTCCGTTATATGCTTCTGTCGATTGCGGCATTATTGCCTATGCACGCCAATATGAAAATACATGGATACTGGTGGTGGCGCCGGTTTCAGAGACTGCGTTTGCTGGTAGCAAAAGTGAAGAATTGACAAAAGTATCTTTACCTTTACCTGAAAAGGCGCCGGTAAAGTGGGACCACCTGTTTACCGGTGAAACCATTTCTGTTGAAAGTAATGGTTCTTCTCTTTCTCTTCATTCGATCATCAAATCATTTCCGGTGGCACTGTTGACCGGAGAAACCAAAATAGCCAACCTATGACCTCTGAGAAAACTGCAATATCAGGCCTTGCTTCCGGAGTGATCTCAGGTATATATCCCGGTAAAGCATTTCCGTTGGGGGCAAAATATGATGGGAACGGGGTGAATTTTTCCATTTACAGCGAGCATGCTGAAGAAGTTGAACTGTGTTTATTCGAGAGCCTCGATAGCCAGACAGAATACCTTAAAATAAAAATGAAAGAAAGGGAGCATCATGTATGGCATGTATATGTAGCCGATCTCAAACCCGGTCAATTGTACGGTTACCGGGTGAACGGCCCCTACGACCCGCCAAACGGACAACGGTTCAATCCCAATAAATTATTGTTCGATCCGTATGCCAAAGCTATTTCGGGAACCATCGACTGGCACGACAGTGTATTTGGTTACCGCATCGGCGATGCTGCTGAAGACCTGAGCTATAACAGTATCGACAGCGCGCCCTTTCTGCCGCGGTCGGTGGTGATCGATCCGCAGTTCGATTGGGAAGATGTGCCAAAGCCAAATATCCCTTACGATCAGTCGGTGATCTATGAATTACATGTAAAAGAGTTCACAAAATTGAACCCCGATGTTCCGGAAGAATTGCGCGGCACCTATGCCGGACTGGCCCATCCGGCGGTGATCGGTTATCTGAAACAGTTAGGTATTACGGCGATAGAAATTATGCCGGTGCATCATTTTGTGGCCGACCGCCACCTGGTTGATGCCGGTCTTACCAATTTCTGGGGTTACAATACCATCGGCTTTTTTGCACCGGATGTCAGGTATTCAAGCAGCGGCGTAAAGGGAGAACAGGTAAATGAATTCAGGAACATGGTAAAAGAAATGCACAAAGCGGGCATTGAAGTGATACTGGATGTTGTATATAACCATACGGCCGAAGGCAATCATATGGGGCCAACGGTATCGTTCAAGGGAATTGATAATGAAGCCTATTACCGGCTTACGGAAGACAGGCGGTATTATATGGATTATACCGGTACCGGTAACACGCTGAATGCTAATTTACCCGGTGTGTTGCGATTGATCATGGACAGCCTGCGTTACTGGGCCATCGACATGCAGGTGGATGGCTTCCGGTTCGACCTGGCGGCTACACTGGCGCGGGAGTTACACGATGTGAACCGGTTGAGCGCTTTCTTCGACATCATTTACCAGGACCCTGTGATCTCACAGGTAAAACTGATTGCCGAACCCTGGGATATAGGCGAGGGTGGTTACCAGGTAGGAAAATTTCCACCGGGCTGGGCCGAATGGAATGGAAAGTACCGCGACTGTATGCGCGACTACTGGCGCGGCGCCGATAGCGGACTGGTTGAGTTTGCCGAACGGTTTACCGGCAGCGCCGACCTGTATAAGAACGACTACCGCTTTCCAACGGCAAGTATCAATTTTATTACTGCGCATGATGGATTTACGTTACATGACCTGGTATCGTATAATGATAAACACAACGAGGCCAATAAAGAAGATAACAGGGATGGCGATAATCATAACAGATCGTGGAACTGCGGGGCGGAAGGACCTACGGATGATAAAGGCATCAATGAATTGCGCGCCCGGCAGAAAAGGAACTTACTTACCACGTTGATGTTGTCGCAAGGCGTGCCCATGTTATTGTCGGGCGACGAAATAGGCCGAACAAAACATGGAAACAATAATACCTATTGCCAGGATAACGAGATCTCATGGATCGACTGGCAAAATGGCGATACGGGAATGTTGCAGTTTACGCGGGAGTTGATACACTGGCGCCGTAATCATCCGGTGTTTTGCCGCCGCCGCTGGTTCAGGGGGCATTTGATAAAAGAGATCAACCTCAAAGACATCGAGTGGTTTTTACCCGGCGGAAATGAAATAAAAGATGAAGCCTATAAATCGGATATTGCCAGGGCGCTGGGCATTTATTTAAATGGCGCCGATCTCGACATGACCAGCGCCAAAGGCGAAAAGATCAAGGACGATAACTTTTATGTCATTTTTAACGGCACGTCAGAAACCATTCAGTACAAATTGCCATCGGCGAAATTTGGCGATTCCTGGATAGAAGTGATCAATACTACCAGGAACGTGATAACCCCCGATGGTCCAAGATACGAACCTGGCGATTTCATAACTGCAGACGCCCGCTCTATTGTATTGTTACATAACCCGGTAAATAATGAATAAGGTTGGCATGGATTTTTGATTTTATGTAAAAAGAAGCTACATGCCTGACCCTATTATTCAAACTATTGGTAAACTACTTATTGAACGGCAACAATCCGTTGCGGTAGCGGAGAGCGTAACATCCGGAAATATTCAACTGGAATTATCAACGGCAACAGATGCCTCAAAATTTTTTCAGGGTGGCATAACCGCCTATAATCTTGGCCAGAAAAGCCGACACCCGCATGTTGATCCTATCAATGCCCTTGCCTGTAACTGCGTGGCGGAACAGGTTGCGCATGAAATGGCATTGGGCGTTTGCCGTTTATTTATCAGCGACTGGGGCCTTTCTATTACCGGTTATTCCTCTAAAGTGCCTGAATCGAACTACGAGTTGTTTGCATATTATGCAATTGCATATGCGGGAAAAATAATGCAGTCGGGTAAATTGGAATTGCCCGATGGAAAGCCTGCGGAAGTACAGGCATATTACGCAAAAGCGCTCTTAAAGGAGACGGCCCGGGTAATGCTTAATGCTTAACGCTTAACGCGGAAAGCTTAACGCTGCACTCCGAATTTTGAGCAGCTTTATTTTCGGCATGCCTGCGGGTATTCGGTAAAAAAGCAGGCGTTAAGTAAGGGGTAATGCATTCAGCGTTTAGCTTTCAGCCTTTAGCTTTTTTTCAATTTCTTCTCCCACCTTTTTCGTCAATGCCTCAGGCCGGTCTTCATTCACCGTCCATTCAGTATTATTATACGATAAATAACCAAAAGAAGTGTCGTTCAAAACAACGTGAAAGGATACCGGTATTCCTTCATCATTGAGTTTGCCCGATGGGTTCACCCAGCCTTTGTAGGTTGTGCCATCAAGCTCGAAAGAGATGTCGAATATTTTTTCCTCTGAGGCCATGTCGTTGGTTTTAGGGGTATCAATAAAAAATTGGTACCAACGTTTCTAAACAAATCGTAGTGAATAGACAATAGACAATTTGCAGTTGGCAATTGTCAAATGGAGGTTCGCGAAAAAGTATATGAGCCCGAAAGTCGGCACCCTTGCTTATTGCCTATTGTCTATTGCCTGTTGATTTGTGGAAGATATTCCACTCCAGGTAAAACGCTTTACCAATGTCTAAGCCGGTATGCGCCGTTCCTGCTCGCGGTCCCAGAAGCGGTGTTTCGACACGGCGGCTATGAATTGTTTCGATAGCGCTGCCATGTCATTATGTATAATGAGGCCTTCATCCACGGCTTTAAGATCTGTAGTTGGTTCCGTTGGCACTCTTCTGGAAAAAGATGTTTGTTGTAAAACGGTTACCGCATCACTATCGGCGGCAATGGTTTTACAATGTTTATATGCTTCATTTAAGAAATGTATAGCCTGTGGGTCTTTGGCCAGTGAACCTACGCTATTGGCGCCACCGGGCACATATACCGCGTCATAAAATACCGATGCGGCGGTAAGTAAACTTTTATTAACCGGGATAATAGTATTATTCTCACCATTTATTGTTCCCAGGCGCGGGCCGATCAATTCTACTACAGCGCCCTGATCGAGCAGCATATCCTGCATGGTTACCACGGAATCGTCGTTCACACCTTCATCAACCAGGAAGGCGATCTTCCTGGTTTTGATGGAATCTTTCACCGTATTGGCCATGCTCAGTGCAGCCGATTTGTCAACTGAACTTTTTACATCAGGCAATGGTTCAAAATCTTCGCTGTTGCCATCGGCGGGTACGCTTTTGTTGATGGGTCTTTCCGGTTCAGGTACGTTCAGGCCCAGGTTGCGTGCCACGCGATTGGCGAGGCCCATATCAACCAATGATAAAATGCCCAGCATGCGTTCGCGAACTTCCCTGATCTCCACTTTGCCCAGCTCAAATGAAAAAGCATCTACCATATGATCTTTTTCAGGGTCAGATTGAGAGTTATAAAACAGTTTGGCCTGGCTGAAATGATCGCGGAAGCTTTTGCTTCTTGCTCTTACCTTATTGGCATCTATGCGTTCGGCATAGGAAGTGAACCCGCCCTGCATTTTACCTGCCTGGAAGGGGCAGCCACTGCCAATGGAGTTGGGATGATAACTTGTTTTCCCCACATTTATCTGCTGCCGCATATAACCATCGCGCTGGTTGTTGTGTATGGGCACAATGGGGCGGTTGATAGGTATTTCATGAAAGTTAGGTCCGCCCAAACGAATCAATTGCGTATCGGTATAAGAGAACAAACGTCCCTGCAACAACGGGTCATTGGTAAAATCGATGCCCGGTACAACATTGCCGATATGAAAAGCCACCTGCTCGGTTTCTGCAAAGAAGTTATCGGGGTTCCGGTTCAGCGTGAGTTTACCGATGCGTTTTACGGGTACCAGTTCTTCGGGAATGATCTTGGTAGGATCAAGCAGATCGAACTCGTATTTGTGTTCATCTTTTTCGGGCACTACCTGTATACCCAGTTCCCATTCGGGATAGGCGCCGCTTTCAATAGCTTCCCACAAATCGCGGCGATGGTAGTCGGGGTCTTTGCCTGAAATATTCTGCGCTTCATCCCATGCTACGGAGTGAACACCCAGTAATGGTTTCCAGTGGAATTTTACAAAATGGGCGACGCCGTCTTCATTAACGAGGCGGAAAGTGTGCACGCCAAAACCTTCCATCATACGATAGCTGCGTGGTATGGCGCGGTCGCTCATCAGCCACATGATCATGTGTGTGCTTTCGGGCATCAGTGAAATAAAATCCCAGAAAGTATCATGCGCCGACGCTGCCTGCGGCATTTCATGATGCGGCTCCGGTTTTACGGCATGCACCAGGTCGGGGAACTTCATGGCGTCCTGTATAAAGAAAACCGGCATGTTATTGCCCACCAGGTCGAAATTGCCTTCTACTGTATAGAACTTCACCGCAAAACCACGCACATCGCGGGCAAGGTCGGTTGAACCGCGGGAACCGGCCACTGTTGAAAAACGAACGAATACGGGTGTTTCAACAGACGTATCTGTCAGGAACCTGGCTTTGGTGAGGCCTGCCTGTGATTCATATAATTTAAAAAAACCATGTGCGGCCGACCCTCTTGCATGAACGATGCGTTCGGGGATGCGCTCATGATCGAAATGCGTCATTTTCTCCCGGAAAATAAAATCTTCCATCAGCGTGCTGCCCCGTTCGCCGGCTTTCAATGAATTCTGGTCATCGTTGATCTTTACGCCCTGGTTGGTGGTCATCAATTGGGCTTCGGATCTTTCTTTTTCAGGATTGAGGTCGATATCTTTTTTGGTTTCGGCCGACTCTGCCGCAGGTTTGTTCTTTTTTACTGGCATAGCTATTTTATTTATTGTTTGCTTGTCCGCCAAAGCTTTAGCGCAGGCGGAGATGTTATCAGCACAAACTATTATGCCAGCAAAAAAAATACCCGTGCATGATTATTGCACGGGTAATTAAAATTATTCCATTATCAAATTAGCTAATTATTTAAATCCGTATCCATTCGTAACAACCGTCGATTTGGTGATCGATTCCGTTGGTATCGGAAACAAATAACGGGGCGGAACACCTGCGCTATAATATGCATCGGGGTAACCTTTAAATATATTGCTTGTATACTGGGGCGCATTGGCTACAATAGTACTGCCCCAGGGTGTTACTTTATAACCGGCCGCTTTCAGCGCCAGCCCTTCTGCACTTGTTGAATCAATGAATTTAAACAGTCCCTGTATCGCAAGGTTGCGGTTACCCGATGAAGCGCTGAACTGGCTCCATGCATCGGAGTTGCCGCGCCAGCCGGGGAAGCGCACGGGATACGTTGCATCTGTTTCCGCTACGGTATTTTGAGTAGTGAGCATTTTGGTCATTCCCAGTGAAGATACATTCACCCTCTTTGTATAAATGTAACCGGGTATTTCATTGCCATTGGCGAATACATGATAATTATTGTTCTTCAGGTCATTCACCATTGCTATTTGTGCATCCCTTAATTCCTTTATCTTTTGGGGCAGCTTGCCATTCCTGATCAGGTCTTCACGGCGATACCCCTCACCGGCAAATTCGAGCTTGCGTTCCTGTAAGATGGCCTCTTTCAACGCATCGCCCGACAAGCCGCCTATATAAGCGGTTACCTTGCCGGCCTGGTCGGTACTGGCAAAAGCGCGTGCCCTTACTTTAGTTAACTCGGTTTTGGCTGCACCCTCATCGCCCAGTTCGGCATACGCTTCTGACAACAACAAAATAACATCGGCCATCCGCATCATGGTCCAGTTAACACCGGCCTGGCGCTGGCTTAATGTATACGGGTTAGGCATGCGGCTTTCGTCCCATTTGTTATTGGCCAACCCGCCTTTATCGCGTGAGCCGGGTGTAAAGTCGATCAGTACCTCAGAGCAGGTACCTGAGTTGGCGGTAACGGCAACGGTTACATCGCGACGCAGGTCTTTGGGATCGTAATCGCCATAGTAAAACGAGGGATGCATGCGGCTTTGTCCGTAAGCTTTGTTAGGATAAGAGTTGGCGCTTCCCCCGTTTGAAGGGCGGCCGAATGCATAGGGCCGCTCGCTGAACTGGGCCTGCGTTTCACCTACTTCGAATAATGACTCCGGACTAACCACCAGGTTCATGTTGTACTGGAAGTTCATCTGGAACGGGTTGTTGAAACCGGCGCCGCGGGTATCGGTGGTGATCAGGTATGCACTGCCGGCATTATCCATGGCAGCTTTTAAGTACGTTTTTGCCAGTTCATAATACTTTTTATAATCGGTACGGCGAACGTATTTTGCTTCCCATTTTTCTGAACCCAGTTGGGTAAAGGTAACGGGGCTATAATCGAAATTGGTGCGGCGTAAACCATAACCGCCTGCATACATGGCCATTTTACCGGCAAGGCCATACGCAAATGTTTGGGAGAACCTTTCTGCATTGATGCCGTTCTCGCCTAACTTATACATCAGCGGCGCTACTTTTGCCAGGTTGGCCAGTTCACCATCGTAAATGATATCGCGTGAAACAAGCTGCGCGGTATCGGTTTGTTTGGTTGAGGTAATTACCTGTTGGGTATAAGGAACATCGCCGAAATAGCGAATGAGGTTATGATAAACAAAGGCGCGGAAAACGGCAGCTTCGCCATACATCTGCGTCCAGTCGTTGGGTTTGTTCTCCGCCACGGCAGCTTTGTATTCTTCTTTTTGCGCAATGGCTTCCAGGATCATGTTGGCCCTGTTGGCAATTTTATACATATTGCCCCACATGGCTAATGAACTGGCATAATCGAGCGCGATCTCGGAAGCGTATAGTCCTTCCGGTATGTGCCGCAATTGTGCATCATACGCTTCTGGGTGTGTTTCTGCATCGGAGCCAACGGCGTCGATATCATAGAACAAGCCGCCGTTGCTGGTGCGCCACAGATCGTAACAGCCTACCAGTGCGCCAAATGCTTCGCCGGTTGATGAAAAAACGAATTCGGTATCTACCGCCGAACGCGATTCAGCGGTAAGAAAACTTTTTTTGCAGGCAATGATGCCAGTTAACAACAAGCCACTTACTATTAATATTATCCTTTTCATATGAAGTCGTTTCGGTGGTTTTTAAAATTCAATATTTACGCCGGCAGTGAACGAACGGGCACGCGGATAAGAGCCCCAGTCGAGCCCGAGCGTTGGGTACGCCGCATTACCCTGCGACGTATTCGTGTTCACCTCAGGATCAAGACCAGGGTAGCTGGTAAGCGTTAATGCGTTGTAAATAGCGCCGTAGATACGGATGCGTGAGAGTTTTATTTTATTGAGTAGGCTGCCCGGCAGTGTATAACCAATGGTAACTGTATTCAAACGCAGGAAAGAACCATCCTGAATACCAAGTGATGAAACCACGGGGTTTTCCTGGAAGGGCAGGAAGGTAGTGGCATTAGCGTTCAGGGCTTTCAGTTCAGCCGGGTCAGTAACCCTTACCAGTTGCCCGTTCTGGATGTCGTAGAGTTTGTATGAAGTTGACAAATAGTTCAACCGGTTCCTGTACAAACCATCTTCTTTGCTGCCGGTAAAGGCTGCGAGGTAGTTGGCGTTATAGATCTGGTTGCCATAACTCCAGTTCCAGTTAAGTGCGAGGTCGAAATTTTTATAAGAAGCGTTGATATTGAAACCGCCGGTATGCTTGGGCGTCATATCACCGATAGTGGTAACGTCTTTTTCATCAACCACACCATCGCCGGTGAGGTCTTTGAATTTAACCACACCGGGGTGCGCAACCTGCCCGCCGGGTTTGTTGGTGGTAGTGCCAAACACGGTACCGATAACACCGGCGCCGATATCGGGGTTGTCGGCGCTTTTGTTCAACGTATATACGCCATTGGCATATGTGAAATCATCGGTTGTATACCAGCCGTCGTACACATAACCGCGTACCTGCCCAACGGGGCTTCCCACTTTTAAGATATAATCACCGGTGTTGGGTTGTGTAACGGTTGAACCCCATTGCGATTTATATAAACCGGTAACGCCGGGCGCCAGTTGTTCAATCTTACTTCTGTTGAAGTTGATATTCATGCTGGCCGATAGTTTGAAATCTTTAGCGTTAACGATGTCGCCGCCCAGAGATAATTCAATACCCCGGTTGCTGATGCTGCCCACGTTCTCAATGCCGGTACCAAAACCCGATATGGGGTTTAAGGTAGAAAGCAGCAGTACATCGTTGGTAGTATTTTTATAAAGGTCGATGGTACCATATAAGCGGTTCTGGAAAATACCGAAATCGATCCCGAGGTTACGGGTGGTGGCCGTTTCCCAAACAAGATTGGGGTTGGCGAGGTTGCCCGATGTGGTATAACCGATCTGCTGTATTTCGTTTATGCTCCATCGCGTGAGGCCGGTCGACGACCATTGCTGCCGCCATTCGTTGGGACTGATGCCGTCATTACCTACCGTACCAAATGAAGCGCGCAGTTTTAAGTTATTCAGCCAGGTAATGTCTTTCATGAATTCTTCATCCGATGTACGCCAGGCGAATGCGGCAGCGGGGAAGTAAGCCCATTGTTTGGTTGGCGCAAAACGCGAAGAACCATCGGCGCGCATGGTGAAGGTAAACAGGTATTTGTCGAGCAACGTATAGTTGGCGCGACCGAAATATGAATTGTATTTATTGGGGAACGAAACGCTGGAGCTGATACCGAAGTTGACGATGGAACCGGTCATTGGCAGATAGCGGTCCATCATGGCGAATGCCTGGTCGGCGTCAAAACCCGACGGGTATTTGTTGCCCGTCATGGTTGATGCTTCGTTGTGGTTGTTCATTACTTCCTGTCCAACCACTACATTCAGGCTATGCGCTTCGCCCAGTGCGGTTACGTTGTACGTTAATGTATTCACCCAGCGGTAGCCCCAGCCTTCGGAACTTGAAATCGAAGCGTTGCCGCCAAAGGTTTTATTGCCATCGGCATCGAGGTAGTTATTGTAAACGGCGCCCGACCATGTTTTGCCCCGGTTGAAGAACCGGTTGTAACCGAACTCGGTTCTGGCCGTAAGACCTTTTATGATGGTCCATGAAAGAGCGGCATTGGCGCGCAGCGATCTTTCTTTTGACAGCGGCAGGTAGTCTTTCATGAGCTCAACCGGGTTGTACCTGTCCTGCAACAGCCTGTCGTACAAACCTATCTGCGTATTCTTTCTGTCGTCGAGCTCGCCCAGCACATCACTGGTGGCAATGGGCCTGAACTGGTAGGAGGAAGAAAGTATAGAACCCTTGCCATTCGTGGTGCCTTCATTGCCCATCTTCTGAATATCTGCATAGCGGCCATCGAATGAGAAGGTAAGGTTGCTGGCAATTTTCTGATCTATCTTGAACAGGGCATTGGCGCGTTTGAACCAGCTATTGATCTTCATGCCCTCGTTATCGAGATAGCTCAGGGTGAGCATGTACCTGGTTTTGTCGTTGCCGTTGCTGATGCTCAGGTTATGGTTATGGGAGAAAGAATTGGAGTACGCTTCTTTCGAATAATTGGTGGCGCCTACATTTTTATAATGGTCAATGCCTTCGTTATTATTGTATTGAGCGGCGAAACTGCCAATACCCCAGAGGCGTTCCCAGGCAGATGCGTAGGCATTGCTGATGCTTTTGGCATAGGCCCAGTTGTAGGCGATATAATCATAGGCCCCCATTGTTTCAAGATATTTGGTGGCCTTGTTGTATTGGAGGTAGTTGTCGTAGCTGATGGTGAATTTGCCGTTTTTGCCGCTTTTTGTCGTAACGATAACAACGCCATTTGCGCCACGGGCGCCATAAATGGCGGCGGAAGAGGCATCTTTCAATACGTCGATGCTTTCGATCTGTGAGGCGGGAATGTCATTGATGTTCGAAACGGGGAATCCGTCAACAATGTACAGCGGTTCGTTGCTGTTGGAGATGGAACTGCCGCCGCGAACGCGCACCGACATGGCAGCATCGGGACGGCCGTCCTGGGCGGTAACGCTTACGCCGGGAATTTTTCCCTGCAGGGCCTGGGCCGCATTGGCCACCGGTACTGCCGCCAGTTGTTTACCCGAAACGGAACCTACCGAGCCGGTAAGGTCTTTCCGTTTTACCGTTCCGTAACCGATCACCACCACTTCGTTCAAATTGGTAGTGGATGCTTTCAGAATAATGTCAACGTTGGTTTGCCCCTCGATCAGCGCCACCTCCTGGGTTTGCATGGTGCTATGAGTAATGACAAGGCTGGTGACGGTTTGCGGTAATGTGATTTTGAAGGCGCCTTCGGAATTGGTGGACGTGCCCGACTGGGTGCCTTTGCCGGTGACGGTTGCGCCCGGAACCCGTTCGCCTTTGTCGTCTTTGACCGTACCGGTAATTGTTTTGGTTTGTGCCGTAGCTACAGCAGCGCTACAGATCAGGAATAACAGAACATAAATCGCCTTCATAAGCAAGCTGTGTTTTAAACATGAGGAATTAAAAGCCGGGGATTTGGTTGGGAGAGTATCTCTCCGAAAGGTGAAAGCATGAAGCGTGGAAAAGACACTACTTGTGAAAAGAGTATTCTTTCATATGGCTTTAGCAATTACCTGTTCAAAGCTATTTTATCATGTTGGGGCAGGGGTTCACTTATTGACCAAATAGGTTCAATTATTGGTATTGAGGGGATGGTGCTGTCATTGAGACAGTTATGAGGTGTTTATGAGTTGAGGTATTGACGGGTTGGCGGGGTAAAATCATGGGGTATCCGCCTTTTTTACCGAAACAAAGAATGTAGCTGCCCGATCGCTTTCTTCATGTTGATCCCCTTCCCCAACACCGGTTTAAAAATATCACCCTGTTCCCTGATACGGGCAACGGCATTGTGAATGGTATGGTCCTTCATCTTCAACCCTTTTTTTACTTCGTCCCAGTGTAACGGCATCGATACCGTAGCCCCGGGTTTGGGCCGTAAGGAATAAGCGGCGGCCAGCGTGGCCTGCGGGCGGTTCTGCAGAAAGTCGATATAAATTTTTCCTTTCCGGTCGGCAGTGGCGCGTTCGATACTGGTGAAACGAGGAATTTGTTCATGAACTATTGTCGCAATCAGCCGGCCGAATTCGCGGGAAGCTTCATACAAATATTTTGCACCCAACGGAATGTAAATATGTATGCCGGTTGAGCCGGATGTTTTGCAAAAAGAAGGAATACCGGCGCTTTCCAGTACCTCATGCGTTACCTGTGCGGTTTTTATTACCTGTTCAAATGAATTGGTATCGGGGTCAAGATCGATGGCGCACCAGTCGGGGGTATCGGGTTTTTGTATGCGGCTGCTCCAGGGATTCATTTCAATGCAACCCAGCGATGCCATATACAACACATCGGCTTCCCCGGTTGGTACCAGGAAACTTTTGTTTATTCCTTCGCTTGTGTAGGGAAAGGTATCGATCCATTCCGGTATTTTACCCATAACATTTTTCTGGTAAAAACTTTCGCCTTCGATGCCATTCGGGTACCGGTTCAGCGATTGCGGCCTGTCCTTCAGGTACGGCAATATCACCGGCGCTACCTGGTAATAATAATTCAGCATATCCCGTTTGGTGATCTTTTCTTTGGGCCAGTAGATTTTGTTGAGGTTGCTGAATTTCAGGGTATGCCCGTTGATGGACCGTTCCTGTTGCTTCTCGCCCGGGTTCAGCAGCGTTTTGCGTTCGCCCGGTTTGCGGCGGGTGATTATTTTTTCTTTATGCAGAATGGATTCTTTTACAACTTTCGCGGTAGGTTTTGCTTTGTCTGCTCTCACCTCCTTTGCTTTTTTGTCAATACGCATGCCCTCGAATGATGGATGGCGCATAACGCCGTCGCTGGTGATCTCGGCAAATGACACCTCGCATACCAGTTCGGGCTTTAACCAGGTGGCAACCGCTTTCGGCGGATTCGGTCTGAACCGCGATGGTTTATTGTAATCAGGTTCTGCATCGAACGGGCAGTTCTTTTGCACCAGCTTTTTAAACTGCTGCATCATGTCGCGTTGCACTTTATCGGTAAAACCGGTGCCTATCTTTCCTGTATAATGCAATTCTCCATTTTCGTATACGCCTACCAGCAGGGAACTGAACAGTTTCCCCGAGCCTTCATTAAGCGTGAAACCGCCAATGACCACTTCCTGCCGTTTGGCGATCTTTATTTTCAACCAATCTTTGGTACGAACGCCCGGCGTATACAGGCTATCGGCTTTTTTGGCAATAATGCCTTCGAGGTTCATTTGTTTTGCCACTTCATAAAACGAAGTACCGGGGGCGTTGAAAGACTGGCTAAGCTGAATGGATGCATTTTGTGGAAGTATTTCTTTCAGTAACTCCCTTCGTTGCTGCAGGGGCACATTGTATAACTGGCGGCCGTTGTACCACAACAGATCGAATACGTAATACAATAGGTCACCGTCGGCCTCGCTGCGCCAGTTCTGCAGATCGCCAAAGCTCGATACGCCTTCTTTATTGGAAATAATAATTTCGCCATCGAGCACAGCGTGGAGACCCAGTTGTTGCAGCGCAGCGGTTATGGGGTAGAATTTTTCGTTGAATGATTTATTGTTGCGCGAAATAAGCGACACCTTGTTTTTGTTACAGATGGCTATGGCGCGGTACCCATCCCATTTCACTTCAAAAAGCCAGTTCCCCGAATCAAAAGGTTTGTCAACCAGGGTGGCCAGCATGGGCGGAACCGTCAGCGGCAATTTGGCCCGTTCGCCTGCTTTTTTCGTACTGACGGCACGGTCAGTTGTTTTCCGTGTTCGGGCCGCCGAAGCAGCGCGCTTTTTTCTATGGGAAATGGCGGCCATACATCAAACGCTAAATTTTTGTGCCATGGCCGGGCATAGTTTTTTAGCGGCATTCCAAATGCCATCCACCGTGGTAGCACATATGGATTATTACCCTGATTCAGCCACCCTGCGGATCACTTTTACCTCGGGTAAAAAATATGATTACCTGCAGGTGCCGGCAAAGATATATGAGGCCATGCGAAAGGCTGCGTCCAAGGGTTCTTACCTGAACAGGTTCATAAAAGGGCATTTTCCTTTTAAAGAGGTGACTAAAGGCTAGCGGGAAGTGGCGAGTGGGAAGAAACAATACTAAAAGTTAGTGGGAAGTGACCAGTGGCGAGCAGGAAGAAAAACAGCAGGCTGTATTTCTGAACAAATGAAGCTGGCTATTATTTAGAGGTCTTGAATAAAAGCCCTACTGGCCACTCGCCACTAACCACTAGCCCTCAATAAATTTCTCCCTGATTTTGAATTCTTCCATATCTATCAGTGAAAGATATTTCCTGATGAGGTCTTCATCGTATTCAGTTTTATGGTTCATGGCCTGCAGTGCTTTGCGTTGGTGCTCGAGCAGTTCGAGATAGGTAAGATGAAAATTTCTGAGCGGGTTGATGGTATCCTGGTTGCACTCGATCAGCAACTGGTTATAAAAAATCATATCGATCTTCAGCCGTTCGTGCAGGTTCTTCAGGTGTTCACTCATTTCACCGCCATCTTTGATTTTTTGTTCAAGGTATTTTACAGAGGTGGAAGCGATCTTTCGCTGAATTTCCATTTCCTGTTCATGTTCTGAAATAACGTGTTGAGGGGGGATTGGTTTCAATTTACGGATTATCCATGGCAGGGTGAGCCCCTGAAAAACCAGCGTTACCAGAATAACGATAAATGTTATGAAAAGAATGAGGTTGCGATAAGGAAAAGACTGGCCATCGCTGCCAAGCAATGGAATGGAAAGCGCTGCCGCCAGTGAAACCACACCGCGCATACCTGCCCAGCCAATGATAAACGGGTTACGCCAGCCGGGGTTATTGTCGGCCACAGTAATAAAGCGGCTCATAAAACGCGTGAATACGGAAGCGCCTAATGTACATAAGATCCGTGTTATGATAAGCACCAGTGAAATGATCAATCCATAACCGATGGCGCTGGCTAAACTAATATTGCCCAACTGGCTGGTGATGGTGGGCAGTTGAAGGCCAATGAGAAGGAACACCAGGCCGTTCAATACGAACGTAAGGTTTGACCATACGTTCACTCCTTCGAGGCGGCTGCGATAGGTGAACATCAGGTGGCGCTTGCTGCTCAGGAACAAACCGCCGCTTACGACGGCCAGTACGCCTGAGAAATGAAAATGTTCTGCAAAGAAATACATACAATAAGGCGCTACCAGTGTAAGTATGATCTCTATACTTGGGGTGGTGGGCAGCCAGCGGGTGATCGCGTAGAACAGCAGACCGAATGCCAGTCCGATCAGCGTACCCATAACAATAACCAGGAAAAAACTGCCAACGGCCTGTCCGAAGTGAAATTGCCCGGTGAGCACGGCGACCAGGGCAAAGCGGAATACGATGAGGGAAGAAGCGTCGTTGAGCAGGCTTTCTCCTTCAATTATGCTTACCATTGATTTGGGCACTTCCACCTGCCGCATGATGGAGGTGGCGGAAATGGCGTCGGGCGGTGAAATGATTCCCCCCAACAGAAAACCCAACGCGAGGGTGAAGCCGGGTATGCATGCATACGACACATAGGCGATCACACAGGAAGTAAGAATAACAATTGGGAAGGCGAAGCTCATGATCACCCGCCGCCATTTATAAAATTCTTTCCAGGAGGTTTGCCAGGCTGCTTCATACAGCAGGGGGGGCAAAAAAATAAAGAAAACCGATGAGGGGTCTATGGTAACATGTGAAAATGTAGCGGTGAAGCTAAG
This sequence comes from uncultured Niastella sp., assembly GCA_966211305.1. Taxonomy (GTDB): domain Bacteria; phylum Bacteroidota; class Bacteroidia; order Chitinophagales; family Chitinophagaceae; genus Niastella. Next base: position 15,286 of record CBIHPC010000017.1, on the reverse strand, counting down.
CGCCAGTCCACCCAATACCAGTACAATGGGATAGGCGAGGCGGAGCCTGTTGGCGAGCATAACAAGGGCAAGGATAATTAATATCAAATAGACGTATTGGATAAACTGGTGCTCCATGAATTGGTTGTTGGCCATAAAAATAGGGAAAGGCGGGAAAATTTCGATTTTATCATAATGGCAAAACATTCCTGTAGGGAAAAACACCTGAGTGGGAAGAATTAATAAGAAATAAAAACAGAAAACGCCGTATTTCTACGGCGTTATGTTAAGTTTTATTTCCGCTCAGTATATATAAATGCTGCCAGTAATGGTACGGTGACCCACAAAATGTAATACCATTTGGGATCGGCCACCATACCTTTTTCCAGTGCAATGGCGCTGATCAGTACCAGGACAACGGCAAAAGACATACCTGCAGAAACATGTTCCTGTTTCCGGTACATGGCTTAATTTTTACAGGTGAACTATTATGGCTTTAACAGATAGCTAGTGGCGAGTGGCGGATATCTCCATTCCCTGCTGGCCACTAGCAGCTATATTAAAGTCTTTAAAATTGGAGAAGTAATACAGGCACGGACAAAAAGGTACAAATTCGGGGAATGACCAGGTTACATCATTGCTTATGTCAAGTATGATGTACCTGACTAAGCGCGTGATATAAATATGTATTGTTGAACCTGTCATGTAACCAATTTACAAAAATAACGCTGTTGGCGGTAGCCCGATTGTTTAATACTTCGTTAAAACTCTTTTTCGTTTTTTAATCTGTATCGCACTTATATTGAATTAAATTTGAGACAATTGAACAAGACATTATGGAATTAGTAGTTGCATTGATCACGCTTATTTTACTGGAAGTAGTACTGGGAATCGATAATATCATTTTCATTTCGATAGTTACGGCAAGGCTGCCGGTGCATCAGCAAAAGAAAGGCAGAAGGCTGGGGCTGTTGCTGGCCATGGTAATGCGTTTATTGTTATTGACCGCTATTTCCTGGATACTGAAACTGGAGGGTGATCTTTTCCGGATATTTAATAATGGCATTTCAATCAAAGACCTCATTCTCATCGCCGGCGGTTTGTTCCTGTTGTATAAAAGCGCCGCCGAGATCTATCATAAAATGGAAGGCGAATCGGGCGATAAATCGAAAGAAATATCGGTAACCAGTTTTGGCAGCGCCATTGGTCAGATATTGGTGCTTGACCTGGTGTTTTCAGTGGATAGTATCATTACCGCTGTAGGTATGGTTGATGAAGCCTGGGTAATGTACGTGGCAGTGATCGTAAGTGTAGGTATTATGTTGTTTGCTGCAGAACCGGTTAGCAAATTTGTAAATAAACATCCGGCCTTTAAAATGCTTGCGTTAAGCTTTTTGTTATTGATCGGCTTTACATTGATCGGGGAAGGCCTGGGCTTGCACATACCAAAAGGATATATTTATTTCTCCATGGCCTTTGCCATGCTGGTCGATTTCTTTCAGATGAGAATGAACAGGCCGAAGAAAACGCCAACCGTTCAAACGCATGAGCATTATTTGCCAGGAGAAGAAGAAAAAGTGAAGCGCGGAATATAATGATAAACAGGCAGACCCTTAAAATTTCGTTAATGAAAACCCCTTATACGCTTTTTTATGCGGGCTTATTAGGTTAATTTTGCCGCGTGAGATACTTCTATGTATTATCTATATTATTACTTCAATTTGCCGGGAGCTTTGCTGCGGATGCAAAAGCGCCAATGCCGGTTAAGGAAGTGTCTCATAATAAAACTGCCAGTCTTTCTTCTAATGATCTTTTGCCCGATCAGGCGGCAGAGGTGGTACGGTCAATACAATTCAGCTGTATTGTTTTTAACGCGCATCACCGCGATATCGAAGGGCTTGTTGCTTCGGGATGTATGAGCAATTATATTGCCGATGATCTGCGCAAACGCAACAATGTTTTTTCAGTTGCTTACTTTACCCCGCTTAAGCGATTACTGTTATTTCCCAAACACTATTTCTGGTAATACCTGTTCACTTTATAAACGCGCCGACATTGTTTAATGACCGCCCTGGTCATTAACGTTATTGTATTACCTAAACTCTATCAATATGTCAGATATAGTGATAGCGCTATTACTTTTAGTGCCTGTTGTGATCGTTATTTTAATACTGAACAACACGAATAAACGCCGTAAAAAGAAAGCTCAAAAAAAGATCAATGCCTACATTACCGAAGCCACGCGGCAAACCGGCATCACCAATTATTATCGCAAACAACTGGTTCATCAAACGGTTATCATCGATGAACGCAACGGGAAACTACTGCTCGTTGAGCATAACGGTATTTTTTCGTTCGATGTATATCCGCTTGATTCCCTGAAGAGTGTGCTGGTTCTCAATGAAACAAAAACTTTTTTGCCGGCAGGAAAAGGGCAGAAACGGGAAGTACTCACAACAAGGATCGGGCTTAAAATAACTTTCCAAAAGAACGATGGGGAGAAGTTCCTCAAGTTGTACGATTATCTTGAGCACAACATTTATATGATGCTTGATTTTGAGAAAGAGGCCCATGAATTGTGCGATAAAATTGAACGAGCCAGAAACGGTAACCAATAATAAACCATTCCACTATGGCGCATTTACCTGATCTTATTTCTGACCTGGCCCTGATCCTGGGCGCTGCAGCTATCAGTACGCTAATATTCAAGCGGCTGAAACAACCGCTTGTGTTAGGGTATATCATTGCCGGCTTTTTGGTGGGTCCCTATTTTCATTTTATACCCACTGTAGTCGATAAAGAAAATGTAGAAACACTGGCCGAGATAGGGGTGATCTTTTTGTTGTTCAGCTTAGGTCTCGAGTTCAGTTTCAAAAAACTGATCAGGGTCGGGGGGGCTGCTTCCATCACAGCCCTGGTGGAAATTGTTTTTATTACCGTGGCTGGTTATTTCCTTGGAAAATTAATGGGCTGGAGCACGATGGATAGTCTGTTCCTCGGTGGTATGCTTGCCAGTTCATCTACCACCATCATTTTGCGGGCGTTTGATGAAATGGGACTCAAAACAAAAGCCTTTGCCGGTATCGTGTTTGGTGTGCTCATCGTGGAAGATATTGTCGTTATCCTGTTGATGGTATTGCTGTCGACCGTTGCGGTAACCCGCGTGTTCCAGGGATCCGAAATGCTGTTGACGATCCTCGAGTTGATGTTCTTTCTGGTATTGTGGTTCACCGGCGGCATTTTCCTGTTGCCTACTTTGCTGAAGAAAGCAAAGAACATCATGACCGATGAAATTCTGCTGATACTTTCCCTGGCGCTTTGTTTGGGTATGGTGGTGCTGGCAACTGTTGTAGGATTTTCTGCTGAACTGGGCGCGTTTGTGATGGGGTCTATCATTGCAGAAACCACATCGGCTGAAAAAATAGAACATCTGTTAAAACCGGTAAAAGACCTGTTTGGCGCCATCTTCTTTACATCGGTAGGTATGATGATAGACCCGGCCAATATGATCGCTTACGGGACACCTATTATTTTGGTTACCCTGCTTACGTTATTTGGTAAATTGTTCAGTACAACGTTCGGCGCATTAATTTCGGGGCAACCCCTGAAACAATCCATCCAGGTAGGTATGAGTATGGCGCAGATCGGTGAGTTTGCTTTTATAGTGGCTACATTGGGCTTATCGCTTGGGGTAACTTCAGCGTTTCTGTTTCCTGTAGCAGTAGGCGCTTCAGCGATCACTACTTTCACAACACCTTATCTTATAAAATTATCGGGGCCTTTATATCACTGGCTCGAAAAGGTAATACCGGCGCGCATCATTAGCCGGTTGAACAAATACAGTACCGAAACAAAGAAGGTGGCGGTTACCAGTGAATGGAGAACCTTTATCCGTTCTACCATCATCAATGGCGCCCTGGTAAGTATCATCATAATAGCCATCATCGTATTCTCATCGCAATACGTTGAGCCCTGGGTAAATAAGAACGGAAATTCATTTCCATTGAAAGTGGCCGTTTGTTTACTTACGCTTTTGATATTAAGCCCATTCCTGTGGGCACTGGCGGTAAGAACACCGGCGGATGTATATAAGAAGATTAAAGTTGATGCCCGTTTTCGCAGTATTTTTTTTGGAGTTCGGTTTATAAGGCTGGCGCTTGTCGCTTTTTTCGTTGGCTTTTTACTACACCGGTTTTTCAACTTATACACCGGTATTGTATTTACCGCATTCACGCTGTTGCTGCTGATCATCTTTTCAAAAAAGATCCAGGCCTTGTATACAAACCTGGAACAACGTTTTGTATCGAACCTGAATGAACGCGAATCGGAAACATCGAGGTTGAATCGTACCGAACTGGCGCCCTGGGATGCGCATATTGTTCCGGTATCGGTTCCGGCAAAAGCGGCCTGCGTAGGCAAAACGCTGAATGAGATGAAATGGCGGGAACTGATCGGTATAAATGTCGTAATGATAAAACGCGACGATTACCAGATCGCCGTGCCCGGCAGGGAACAGGTGGTTTATCCGAACGATATTCTGCTGGTGCTGGGCACCGATCACCAGATTCAACGGTTAATAGTGCTGATACGATCGGAACCTGAACAGGTAACACAGGAAATGGACGATGTGGCCCTGTATAATTATTATATTTCAGAAACGAATGCACTATCGGGCAAAACCATTCGGCATTCGGGTTTGCGCGAGAAGGCCAATGCGATGGTTGTTGGCATTGAAAGAAATAACGACCGCATCCTAAATCCCGAATCGGATACTGTGCTGCAGGCAAATGATAATTTGTTCATTGTGGGCGATCCGAAAAAAATAAAGGAAATGCTTTTACAATATTGATAAAGGTTGTTTGTCATAGTGTTTTATAATTCGGGGTGGATCGCTCTTCAGGTGCGGCTCACCTTTTACTTTTATGAACGGGCAAATAGTTGCAAATTTGATACATAATCGTTTTCCATGCAGGCAAAGGAAGTCTTAAAGGCACATATTGTGAAAACCGCAACGCTTACAGATGACGAATTTGAATATTTCTTTTCCTGTTTTAAACCACAGTCATACAAGAAAGGCCAGGCCGTTATTTCCGAAGGCGACCGGGTACAGCATGAATACTTTGTGCTGGATGGCATACTCAAAACATTTTATATAAATGATGATATGAAAATGTTCATCCTGCAGTTTGCCATGCCTACCTGGTGGGCCTCCGATTACAATGCATTGTACAGTGGCAGTAAAGCCACAGTAAGTGTAGATTGCATTACGAATGCCGAAGTGCTTTGCCTGGCAGGTGCCGACCGCGAAAAGTTGTGCAGCGAGATCCACCAGGTAGAACATTTTTTCCGCTGGCGCACCAACCGCGGGTATGTGGCCGCGCATAAACGGTTGTTGTCGCTGATGAACAGCGACGCCAAACAACGGTACGAGGAACTGATGACGCAATATCCTGAATTGTACAACCAGGTGCCCAAACACCTGATAGCGGCCTACCTCGGCGTAAGCCGGGAAACCCTCAGCCGGTTGTATAACTCGTGAAATGTGATGTACATCACGCAATCGCCCGCCGGTTTCAGTTCATCTTTGTGTTGTCAACAACGTATAAAACGACAGGTTATGTGGAATAAAACAAAAGTAACTGACATGCTGGGTATCGATTACCCGATATTGCAGGGCCCTTTCGGCGGCGGCCTTTCTTCGGTAGAGTTGGTGGCTACCGTTTCAAATGCGGGTGGACTGGGTGGTTATGGCGCTTATACATTAAGTCCGCAGGAGATGGTAGACCTGGATACAAAGATCAAAAACGCCACCGGTAAACCGTACAATCTCAATCTGTGGGTGTCTGACCACGATACTCAAAATGGGTCTGTGACAGACGAGCATTATGAACAGGCTGCAAAATTGTTCAAACCATATTTTGATGAAGCCGGTATTCCCTTGCCGGGGAAACCGGCTTCATTTCAATCGCGGTTCCAGAACCAGTTGCAGGTGATCTTTGATCTGAAGCCCAAAGTGTTCAGTTTTATGTTTGGGGTTTTACCGGCCGATGTGTTGGAAAGGCTGCGGCGGATCGGTATCAAAACCGTTGGTGCGGCCACCACACTGGATGAAGCCATCGCGCTCGACAATAGCGGGGTAGACATGATCATAGCATCAGGTTTTGAAGCGGGCGGTCACCGGCCTTCGTTCCTGGCGCCGGCCGAACAATCGCTTACCGGCACCTTTGTATTGCTGCAATTGATAAAGGAAAAAGTAAGAACACCGGTTATTGCTGCGGGTGGTATTGCCAATGGCCGGGGCATTGCGGGTGCGTTAACCCTGGGTGCCGATGCCGTACAGGTAGGCACTGCTTTTCTTGCCACCGATGAATCGGGCGCATTACCTGAGCACAGACAGATGTTGTTCTCCGATGCAGCCAGATATACTTCACTAACGCGCGCTTATACAGGCAGGCTGGGTCGCGGCATCACCAGCCGGTTGATGAAAGAATTGATTGGAAATGAAAAACAATTCCTGCCATTCCCTTTACAAACCACATTTATGTCATCGATGCGAAAAGCGGCAATTGAACAGGAGAAGTGGGATATGATCCTTTTCTGGGGCGGACAAATAGCGCCTCTGCTTAAACATAAAAAAGCAGCGGCGCTGATGCAGTCGCTGATAGAAGAAACGACGGCTATAATGAAATAAACGTGTCGCGGTCTCCCTGCTGAGCAGGGGAACCGTGTCACCTCTTTTTTAGAAAGCATCTGCATCTATGATCGCTTTGGCAAACGCTTCCGGTGCTTCCTGCGGCAGGTTGTGACCAATGCCGCCGGTGAGCAGCCGGTGTTCGTATTTTCCGGTGAATTTTGATGCATAATGTTTGGGGTCGGGGTGGGGTGCGCCATTGGCATCGCCTTCCATGGTGATAGTGGGAACTGAAATGTTGGGCAACTGTGCCAGTTTCTTCTCCAGTACATTATATTTAGCTTCGCCTTTTTCCATTCCCAACCTCCAGCGATAGTTGTGGATCACAATGGCCACATGATCGGGGTTGTCGAGGGCCGATGCACTACGGTTAAACGTAGCATCGTCGAAATTCCATTTTGGCGATGCGAGCTGCCAGATGAGTTTTGAAAAATCGTGTGTGTATTTGGTATAGCCCGCTTTACCCCGTTCGGTAGCAAAATAGAATTGATACCACCATTGTAATTCGGCTGAAGGCGGTAAGGGATTCTTGCCTGCCACTTGATTGCCGATCAGGTAACCGCTCACTGAAACCAGGGCGTTCAATCTTTCGGGCCAAAGCGCCGCCATAATATCGGCGGTGCGTGCTCCCCAGTCGAACCCGGCGACCGTTGCTTTATCAATTTTCAGCGCGTCCATCAGGGCGATAATATCAGCGGCAAGGGCAGAAGGTTGTCCATTCCGCGGAGTATTGTTCAATAAAAAACGCGTAGAACCATAACCGCGGAGGTAGGGAACAATTACGCGGTAACCTTTGGCGATAAGGATGGGCGTTACATCAATGAAGCTGTAAATATCGTAGGGCCAGCCATGAAGCAGGATCACTACCGGTCCGTTTGCCGGGCCTTCTTCGGCATAACCGATGTTCAGCACACCGGCGTTTATTTGTTTTACGGCGAATGACCGTTGTGGTTTTTGATCACTTGCGGAGGCAGGTGCCTGTGCAAAGGATACATTTCCTGCGAGCATGCTGCTTACAATCAGGGCCGTAATAATATTGTTGTTCATTCTCATAGTTTAATTTTTTTGCTGTTGAGAATGTGAAGGTATTGCGGCGCTCAGGCGGAGTAAAGCATTCAGGCGCCAACCGGGCAAGGTTGGTGGTGGAGTGGGCAATGGGAGGGGTGAAGACTATTATTTATTAATGTTCAATCTCAGTGACATGTTTCGCAGAATCAGGTGTTTTCTTGAATTCTCTGGGTATTTCTGATTGAATCCTTTGAAATTCTTCATCAGTATTGGCATAGGTATTAAACTTCTCAATATAAGCCCTGTCATTGAGCAAAATAATTTTGCTGAATAGCGAATCCCTTTCGATAGTATCGTAAGCGAGGTATATTTCATACGCGGTCGATTTTTTGCCCGATATGGTTGTGTCACGTGGGAAAGTATAAAACGATGTGAGGAGGAAACTATTAGGCTTTTTAAATTTCGAACTCAGCTTTTCTATCGCAATTTTTTCATTCTTCATGTTGAATGGCAGGCTGTCCTGGTAAAGGTATAAGTAACTGTTACTGGCGTTCCTGAATTTTTCTTCTCTATCTGCCAGCTTTGTGTTTTTTTTAATAATGAATCCCATGAGTATTGCAAAGGCAATTAATTGACCGCAAGCATAAAACCAACGTTCTTTTCGTGGGGTTCTAAACAGAACTGATATTAGTACACCAAAAATGAGACCAATGACTGAAACAAGAAGTATTGAAAAAGTATAATAGATCCTGAATTCGGCCTTTTCATCTCGAAAGCCAATAAAGAGAACCAGCTGGCCGATAGCCTGCGGAATAAGCAGGGAATAATAAATTGATTTTCGAATAGTCATAGACCGTATTCACAAATATATAGTTTCTCTTACCGGTTTGCAAGATCAAATAATGTATTTATTCATTAGTAAAAAATGATGATGGTGGATCAATTGTTGCCTTTCTTTCGGAAGCTTTTCCAATTTTGGAAAATTATGCACCATCAATTTGCCGTTGTACCTTTACATGGCAATTCCATCATTCACCCTAATTTAAGCATATGACTCACCAGGAAATTCTTCGCAAAGTAGAATGGAAAGACCTCAGGAGTTTAAGCGTTAAAGAAATGCTTATCGAGAACAATCTTACCATTCCATGGTTTGTGATCTCGATCACACTCGCTTATTTTGGTTATTATATTTTTGCCCTGCCGTTTTCCGCCTTTTTCTTTTTGACCGGCCTGCGTCAGGTACATAACGGTTTCCATAATTCCCTTGGTACAAACAAATTCCTGACCTGGCTTTCGTTGTACATAAACAGCGTGTTGATGATGGTTTCCATTCATGCCGTTAAGTTCAATCATATCAGGCATCACAAATATTGCCTGTCTGAAGAAGACTATGAAGGTAAATCAGCTGGCATGAGCTGGTACGGCGCCATTTTGTATGGACCAGTGCACATGTTCCTTATTCATAAAGTAACCCTTCAATTGGGAAATAAGAATTACAGAAAGAACGTGATCATCGAGCTTGTTTCCATCGCCCTGTTTGCCGCCATCGTTTTTTATTTCAATATTCATTTTCTGATCTACCATATAATCGTTATGATCATCGGTGAATTCATGATGGCGTTTTTTGCGGTTTGGACAGTTCATCACGATACACATGAAAGCCCTGAGTTTGCCAGAACCCAACGTTCAGGATGGAAGAATAAGATCACTTTCAGTATGTTCTACCACCTGGAGCATCATTTGTTCCCGGCCGTGCCCACCATTAAACTGCCGGAGCTGGCAAAACGTATAGATGAAGTTATTCCTGAAATAGAGAAAAAGAATACATTCTAACCAGGGGTTATGTCAAAAAGGAAAGCAAAAAAGAAATCCAGGATCAGGAAAAAAGAAAAACTTCATAATATGACAATAAATAGTAAATCAGCAGGTGATAACGCCTGCTGATTTACCTGATGTCCATGATCTGCTGTTTCGCTCTAATAGTCAGCCTGTCCAATCTCCAGTTTATAGATCTTGCTGTTGTTGTTAATATGAAATTTGAAATAGGTCTTGAAATTGCCCCAGGTATCGCTATGGAATTTTCCATAGAGAGATAGCCCGTAATCTTTCACAAAATCAACGCTGGTGAAGCGTTCATGGCCGATCGCTTCGGTAGAAAACTTTTGGAAATTGCGCGGATGGCCATCGTCGAGCAATTGCGCATCGGGGGTAAAATACGAAAGCCACAATTGCGAATCTCCCTGCTGCCAGGCCTCAAAAGCGGCCTTTACTATCGGGTGGCTGAGTTTGATAGTATCCATATAAATAATGTTTTGCTTGTTTTTACAATCTTCATTTTTCCATTCGGCAGCCAGACTGCCTGCGAACAAAACAAAGGCTGTCATTAATCTTGCTGTATGCATAACCTGAATATTAAAGTTTGTCATTGTTGGTTTATTAAGCCATAGCTCCATTAAGACCGATGATTTGACCGCTGATCCATTTGGCATCATCGCCGGCAAGGAAAGCTACCACTTTGGCGATGTCCTCCGGCTCGCCCAAACGGTTAAAAGCGTTCAGCGAAGCCAGTCTGTCAATCACTTCCTGCGATTTTCCTCTTGTAAATAGTTCTGTGTTGGTTGGTCCGGGAAGAACGGCATTTACATTGATACCCCTGCCTATTTCTTTGGAAAATACGCGTGTCAGTTGTTCTACAGCTCCTTTAGTAGCTACGTATGTGCTATAGGCAGGCATCATTAAGCGCGTGGTAGAGGATGAAAAGTTAATGATGCTTCCGCCATTGGCCAGTTTGGTAGCTGCTTCGCGCAGGGTGTTGAATGTACCGCGTACGTTGATCTCGAACTGACGGGCGAAATCATCGTCGGTTGTGTCTTTCAGCAGCTTCGTTATCATGATGCCTGCATTGTTGACAAGAACGTCAATTTTGCCAAAATGCGCAATGGCTGCATCGAACAGGGCGGTTACTTCACCGGCTTTGCTTACATCGGCTTTCAGCGCAAGGGCATCGCCGCCGGCATTTTTTATCGCTTGTACAGTTTGATCGGCTTCTTCTTTTGAGCCTGCATAGTTGATGATCACCTTAGCGCCTTCTGCAGCTATTCTTTTTGCTACCGCTGCGCCGATCCCCCTTGAAGCGCCTGTTACCAATACTACTTTGTTGTTCAACGTGTTCATAAGACTTTATTTTTGTTGTTATTTGTTTGAATTGAAAACACAAAGATGGCTTACAAACGGTCCCGGGAACGTACAAGGATTGCAGCAATAGTTACAAATTTCTAAGAATGGCTGGAAATATGCATGTTTTCGCAGGGCGCCTGATTTTCAGGATTAAGGAAAATAAAAAAGCCTCCCGATATATCGGGAGGCCCTTGCTATTTTATGATTGATGGTGTGTGATCGTCTATAAAGCATCCACTTTTTCCTGCCATGCGAGCTGTTCTTCGTGAGTGATCTCATCAGCCTGTTGATAACTTTCAATTTATTGAACAAGTTGTTTTCGATAATCGGCCGGACTTTGTGAAGTATGTTTTTTAAAGTAATTGCTGAAATGTGATGCTTCGAGGAAACCCAGTCTCCCGGCAATTTCTTTTATATTCATTTGCTTGTCCTGCAGCATCACCTTGGCTTCGGCGATAGTTTTATCGGCGATCCAGGCAGTAATGGGTTTTCCGGTTTTGCTGGTGATAACGCTCGAAAGATAGTTTACATGAAGGAACTGTTTATCGGCATAGTCCTGTACCCGCATCTGGGTGTCGGTTTTGCCGTTTGCCAGGTCGCGGAAATGCTGTTCCAGATTCTGTTTAAAAGTTTTAACGATCTGTGAACTGCGGTTCCCTTCGTAAATGGGATTGTAATCCCGGAAGAAATATTCTTTGATCTTCAATAATAGCGTAACCACCGCACTGCCGATGATCTTATTCCTGTAAGGAGAATTGCTGTGATGCTCACGGTAGATAAATCGGTACAATTCTTCAATGATATTGAATTGCTCAGGCTGCAGCACTCTCGGCTCAACGGTTTCGGTAAGCAGGAAAGAAAAGTCACGATAGATATCCGGATGAACCTGCTCTTTTAAATACGATTCATTGAACACAAGCAGGCAGGTGTCATTGATACTTTGCCATTCGAATTTGCGGAAGTTGCCGGGGTTGGTAAAATATACCGTCCGGGGCACCATGTTGAAGTGAAGATCGTCGATGGTGTAATTCCCGAAGGCGTCTTTTATAAAAAGAAAACTGAAAAAGTTTGGCCTGAAGGGGATGGACGAAACGGGATATTCTTTAAAAAGGTCCTGCAGAAAAAGTATGGTAAAGCCGGATGTATGATCGACCATACTGTGAGACAGTCCCATCAGCTCATACAATTCGTTGAGGGTTTTAACGACAAGATTTTTTGCAGCCATGGGTCGAATGTAGGTAATAAGTTAACAGGTTCACTGGTTGACAAGGAAAAAAACTTGCCACCGGCAAAGCCGGGGTAGCAAGGTCAGGGAAATTATGGCAACTTAGTGCCCTTAAGTTTGCCAGCGTAACTGTATCTTAACCTTATCAACTTGTTAACCCGTCAACGCGTCAACTATTGAGTAGCCCCTCCATTAACCAGCAGGTGTTGTCCGTTCACAAAAGAAGAAAGATCGCTGGCAAAGAATTCTGCAATATTGGCCACGTCCTCCACTTCGGCCAAACGTTTCATGGGACTGCTGTCGATCAGCGATTTTCTCAACTCGGGGTAGCTGCCGGGCTCAGCAAAGATGCCGGAATGGTCAACGGCAAAAGGAATGATGCTGTTCACTGTTACGCCACGGTGGCCGATCTCTTTTGACAATACATCAACCAGGTAACGCGGAACGATTTTGCTGCCGCCATATACGGCCATACCGGGAACAGGGAACGAAGTAGTGCTGGAAGCGATGTAAATGATGCGCCCGTTGTTTTCGATGTTCAACGCAGCCTGTTGCATGGTGAAATAAGCGCCTTTTGAATTGATGGAGAACAGCCTGTCGAACTGTTCTTCGGTAAATTCGGTAACCGGTGTTTCAACCATTTCAATACCGGCATTGGCTACGACGATATCGATCTTGCCAAACGCTTTCTTTGCTTCTTCGAACAGGCGTTTGATGTCGGCCACTTTGCTTACATCGGCGGGAACGGCGATCACCCTTGCGCCCATGGCTTTAATGTTATTCACTACTTCTTCGGCAGATGCTTTGTTGCGCGAATAATTGATAACGATATCGGCGCCAAGCGCTGCATAACGTTCTGCAATTGATTTACCTAAGCCTCTTGCCGAGCCGGTAATTAATGCTACTTTGTTTTTTAAGGAGTTCATAAAAATTAATTTGTAATTTTTTGTGTTATTGTTATTTGTTTGTTTCCGATTGACAACACAAAGATGGCGTGCAACCAGGCCCTGGTTCGTACAAAGATTATAGCAAGAGTTGCAAATTTCTAAGATCGGGGATTGCTGCGGCCAAACAGGCGATCGTTGCCTGGAACCATTAATACCGGCCGTCAAAATGAAAGCAGGTGAACCGGTTTTTTTGCTAAATTGTCTCCATGAACGACATGATAATGGGAGTGGTTGACCGTGCGGTACAGGATGCAATGGAGATGCGGCAAAAAGGGATGCCGCAAAACAAAATACTGGCCGGCCTGGTAGCAGCTGCTGAAAATTTAGCAGGAGGGGGCGCTGTTTCCTCCATCCTGCTGCTCGATAAAGACGGGTTACTCCGCAATGGCGCTTCACCGCAATTACCGCACGATTACCTCAATGCAATAGACGGATTGAAACCGCACCCAAGCGTGGGTACCTGTGCCGCCGCCGCGGCAACGGGGAGTATGGTGGTTACGTTAGATTTTATGGCAGATGATAAATGGGCCGAATTGCGCCATCTTCCTACCGCGCTGGGTTTTACCGGCGCCTGGAGTATGCCTATAAAAGATGCTGAAGGAAAAGTGCTGGGCACCTTTGGTACCTACTTCAGAACAAAGCGCGAGCCTTCGCCTGCCGAAATAATGGCTATAAAGCTGCTGGCAGAAACGGCTGCAAGGATAGTGTGCTAAGGTTACTGACAAATGGTGCCTGCTGCGTTCCATTTTATTTTGCCGGCGGGTAACACTTCGCTATTGTCGCTATTGGCGTCGATCTTTTTTACCACCTCCTTGTTTTTAAGCCCCCATGCATTCAACTGCGCCAGAATAGGCACTATGCTTTCACCCAGCGGCGTCAGCGAATACTCCACACATAAAGGAAAACCCTGATGGATCTTTTTTGAAACAACACCATAAGTTACCAGTTCACTCAACTGCATATCGATAACGCGGGCGCTGGTAGAAGTGATCTCGCGGTGCAGTTCGCTGGGCCGTTTGGCGCCCCTGCTGATGGCATCGATGATACAGGGTTTCCATTTGGCCCCAAAAACTTTCATGGCCACTATGATGCCGCAATCCAGGTCTTCTTTTATTTTTCTTTCATACATAATGGTAAAAATAACTTTTTCCACGGGGTTTTTGTTTGCCGCCTATACCGAAAAATTATTCGGTACCTGAAAATCAAATCGGTTATTTTATAGCCGCCGCTTACATCCGAATTTGCAGGCAATTATTCACCATATCAAGAAGTCAACCATGTCTGAGTCATTGCAAACAGGCGGCCAGCAGCCCCGGGTTAAAATCATTCCCTGGTACCGGCTTATCAGTATTCGTCAATTCCTTTTCTGGATCTTCATTTTTGCCATCACCCATTATTTTATGCGTGGTGCAGATCATTTCCTCACCATGACAAAGGAAGCGCTCGGAAAGTATTTTACCCTGCGCTGGGTGCTGATAGCTCATATTACGGCTGGCGGCGGGGCGTTGATCCTGGGCCCTTTACAATTCTGGAACCGGTTCAGGATCCGTTATACAAAACTACACCGGTGGATAGGCGTTGGCTATTTACTGGCCATCCTGGTTAGCTCGGTGTGCGCTGTTATCCTGAGTTATACTACCGCTTATGCTGTTAACTGGGCATATGCATTCTCCCTGCAGGTATGGGTAAGTGTGTGGATCATTTCTACAGTCATTGCATATTGGGCGGCGCTGAAAAAGAAATTTGTGCTGCACCAGGAATGGATGACGCGTAGTTATATTGTTTCGGTGGCGTTCATAGTATCAGGTCTGACCTTAAAATATCTCCTGTGGATCGGCTTTGGAACGTTTGAAGCGATTTCCCCCTCGCTTTTCTGGATGGGCTGGTCGGTGCCGCTTTTTGTGTACCAGGTTATATTGGGTATGAAGGCAAAGAAATAGGAATGTGACAGGAGTTTGCCGGTCGGAAGAAGACGGAAGGTTGTTGCATTGCTTTTTCTTCATTAGCAACAGGTGTCGGTATCGCGGCAGAACAGGGAAAGTATCAGGCAGCCGTTTACGAAATGAAAGAACGTACAGGTTATAGCTTAAATCTGTAATGTATAACCGGATCTGATATAACCGGTGTTGTGTAAACGAATTTAGTCATTCTGGTTTTTTGTTAACAATTTGTCATGAAGGTGTTCTTTTAATTAATTTGGGCATGCTAACTATTCTGGAAACACCAAAAACATGCCCTCATGAAGACGAACACGCTTCG
>CBIHPC010000016.1:0-61376 GCA_966211305.1 uncultured Niastella sp. | reverse complement strand
TCGCCGCACTGAGGGCGATCAATAATATTACGGTAGTAGTGCCGGCCGATAATTTCGAAACGGCCCGGGCAACGGAACTGGCAGCTAAAACAAACAGTCCGGTTTATCTTCGGTTTGGTAAAAAGGTGATGAGCAGCCTGAAAGAAGTGAACGACGATACCTTTGTTTTTGGCAAAGGCCGCGTGATCACCGAAGGCAACGACGCCGCCATTATCGCCTGTGGCGAAACCGTTTTCCCTGCTGTACAGGCGGCAAAGCTGCTGGCGGCGCAGGGCATCAATGTTACGGTGGTAAGCATGCATACCATTAAACCGCTCGATACTGACCTGCTGGCGAAACTGGCGCAGCAATGTAAAGCCATCGTTACGGTGGAAGAACACAGCGTGTATGGCGGACTGGGTGAGGCCTGCGCTTCCTACCTGATGCAGCATGGGTTGCACAAACCGTTCCGGATAGTGGGCATACCCGATGAATATACCGTTACCGGTTCACAACAGGATATCTTCA
Organism: uncultured Niastella sp.; assembly: GCA_966211305.1. Lineage (GTDB taxonomy): Bacteria > Bacteroidota > Bacteroidia > Chitinophagales > Chitinophagaceae > Niastella. Next base: position 60,869 of record CBIHPC010000016.1, on the reverse strand, counting down.
ACCATTATAATATCACTAAAGAAGGAATTGCCGATGTGGTGAAGCAACTGATACCGTGACAAGGTTCCGAACCGTGGCACGGCTAAATGGCCGCACCGGAAGAACAGGATGGTCAGCCAGCCAATAACCTTTAATTTTTGCCAATGAAAAGCTTGCCGCTATATGTAAAAATATCATTGCTTAGCCTGCTGGTAATATTGTTTGCTCAGTGTAAACAACGGCAGAAAGCAGCCAACGGGAAGAAAAAGATCGCCGTTGTAGTATCAACACTCAACAATCCCTGGTTTGTATTCCTGGCAGAGACCGCTGCAGCCAAAGCAACTGCTTTGGGGTATGATGCCAAGGTATTCGACTCGCAGAACAACACCGCTACCGAAGGCGATCATTTTGAAAATATCATCGTAGCCGGTTTCGATGCCATCCTGTTCAATTCAACCGATGCCAATGGCTCCGTGGCCAATGTGATGAAGGCGAAAAAAGCAGGCATCCCGGTGTTTTGTATGGACCGCGAAATAAATGCCACCAATGCCGCTACCTCGCAGATCTTAAGCGACAGCTATTCCGGTGCGGTGGCCATCGGCGTAAGCTTTACCCAACAATTGAAAAAGAAAGGCCGCTATGTTGAACTGCTTGGCCTGGTAGGTGACAATAATACCTGGGCGCGCTCAAAAGGTTTTCATAGTGTAACGGATAATTATCCCGGTTTGCAGATGGTGGCCCGGCAAAGCGCCGACTTCGATCGCAACAAGGCGATGGAAGTGATGGAAAGCATTTTGCAGGCGCACCCCGATATAGATGCCGTGTTCTGCGGCAATGATGGTATGGCCATGGGCGCATACCAGGCATTGGTTGCGGCCGGTAAAGCCACCAAAGTAAAAGTGTTCGGGTTCGATGGCGCAGAAGATGTGATCACCGCCATAAAAGAAAATAAGGTATATGGCACCGGTATGCAGTTTCCCAAAGTAATGGCGGAAACCGCGGCGCAGTTTGCCGATGAATACATTAAAGGCAGAAGGGATTTTCCCCAAAAGATACCGGTAGCTGTAGAACTGGTAACACCCAAAAACATCAACGATTACATTGCCTACGGAAAAAAATAAAGTATGGCCAGGAGAATAATAAAATACCTGTTGCTGACGGCTGTTATAGCATTGCTTGCCTATAAATCTGTCTTCATCATAAAACTCAGCGAGCTGCAAGTAGTAGAACCGAAGGCCTTCGACGCCCCGGCTTTTACCCAACAGCTCTGGGATACAAAATTACCCGCGAAACTCGACAGCGCGCTTACGCTCGAGGCCTTGCAGACCGAATTGAAAGCCAACCCGGCCAGGGCTTTTGAAACGTATTTCAACTCCATGAGTATCGGTAACGTGCGGTACACACTGGTAAAGGTAACCGGTAAAGTGCTTTCGGTAAATGACGATGATGTTGTAATCCTTACCGGCGCTAAGGATGCGCAACGCACTGTAAAAATAGCCACCGAATATGTTTATGGCAATGCCATCCGCGATGCCTCGCGGCTGGTGAATATCAAAGATTTTGTGAACACCACCGATCTCAATAAAATTTCGGAGGAACTGAATAAGCGGGTGCGCACAAAAGTGTTGCCTGCTTTTAAGGGTACCGTACAAAAAGGCGATAGTGTTGATTGTACCGGCGCCATTGAGCTTAACCAGGCGCACTATTCGTTTGATGACCTGGAAATTTTACCTGTTCAATGTAAAATCATTCAGCAATAAATGTTGATTGCACAAAACATAACGAAAAAGTTTGCCGGGGTTACCGCACTCAATATGGTGAACCTCGAACTGCATCCCGGGATGGTGAATGCCATTATCGGGGAGAACGGTGCGGGCAAGTCGACCCTCATGAAAATACTTTCAGGAGTGCATACCGACTATGAGGGAAGTATAATTTACAACAACGAAACGCTGAAACTAACCGGTACCAAAGATGCAGAAGCCAAAGGCATTGTGATCATACACCAGGAACTGAACCTGGTACCCGGATTGAGCATCACCGAAAATATCTTTCTTGGCCGCGAGTTATGCAACGCCATAGGGATCCTCGACAAACGCGAAATGACGCGGGAGGCAAAGCAATTGATGCAGAAGGTAAAACTGGATGTGGATCCCGGTACGTTGGTGGGTGACCTGAAAGTAGGTCAGCAGCAGTTGGTTGAAATAGCCAAAGCGCTGCACACAAAAGCCAGCGTTATTATTATGGATGAACCCACTTCAGCCATCAGTGATAAGGAAGTGGACAACCTGTTTGTGATCGTCAACGAACTGCGCAATGAAGGCAAAACCATCGTTTATATTTCACATAAGCTGAAAGAACTGTTCACCATTGCCGACCGGTTTGTGGTGATGCGCGACGGCTGTTCAATAGAAAGCGGGCTCATGTCGGAAATGACGCAGGACGGCCTCATTCGGAAAATGACGGGCCGCGCGGTGAACGCAACAAAGGAGAATAGCAAACAGGTGTTTACAGAACCGGTATTGCGTGTTCAGCATGTCAATTTGAAAAATACCTCACGCCATGCTTTAAACGTACTGACCGATATTTCCTTCACCCTGCACAAAGGGGAGATAGTAGGTTTGTACGGACTGATGGGCGCGGGCAGAACCGAGTTGATGGAAACCCTGTTCGGGCTGCATCCCAAACGGGCAACCGGTGATATGTATGTGAACGGGCAACCGGTGCAGCTACAATCGCCCATTCATGCCATCAAACACGGCATAGCGCTGGTGCCCGAGGATAGAAAAGCGCATGGACTTATTCTCGATCAAAAAATAAAAAGCAATATCAGCATAACTGTTCTGAACCAGTTGGAGAAATGGGGCATAGTGCTGCACAACAGGAAGGAAACCAATCTTTCGAAAGCGTATATACAACAACTGGGCATTAAAACCCATTCTGAAAATAATATTGCCGGCAACCTCAGCGGCGGTAATCAGCAAAAGATCGTGCTGGCCAAATGGCTCGCAACCAACCCACGCATCCTGTTGCTCGATGAGCCAACGCGCGGCATCGATATCAATGCCCGTTTTGAGATCTACAACCTGATGAAAAAACTGGCTGATGACGGGATGGCCATTCTGCTGGTGTCGTCAGAACTGCCTGAAATACTTACGGCATCGGATCGCGTGCTGGTAATGGCCGAAGGAAGACTGACCGCCGATATACCGGTTGCCGAAGCTACAGAAAGCAATGTGCTCAAATATGCCATACAACATAATATTACTGCCTGATGATCGCTATTCAAAAAAATAATGCGTTAAACCTTGCCCGGCTGCAATCGCTGATCGCGCTGGTAGTGCTCTGTATCATTATTGCCATCATGAGCGATAAGTTCCTCACCATGGATAATGGCTGGAACGTGTTGCGGCAGATCTCTGTGAACATCTGCATTTCCGTAGGTATGACGCTCATTGTTCTCACCGCCGGTATCGATCTGTCGGTTGGGTCGGTTTTGGCGTTATGCGGCGCAATTACCGCCGGGTTGCTGAAGAATGGCATCAAACTGCCAACCCTCGATCTCTTTATTGGTTTTACCCTGCTGGGTTCACTGCTCGCCGGGATAATAGCCGGCGGTGCGCTTGGCCTCTTCAATGGGTTTGTTATTACCAAATTCAAAGTGCCGCCCTTTGTAAGCACATTGGCCATGTTGACCATTGCCCGCGGTTTAACCATGTTGTGGACGCAGGGGCATCCGATCAGTAATCTCGGTCCGGCCTTTTCAACGATCGGTACAGGTTGGATGCTGGGTATACCGGTACCCGTATGGATTGCCGGTGTGGTGGTGTTGCTGGCGATCTTCATTACCCGCCAAACAAGACTGGGCCGCTATATATATGCCATTGGCGGAAATGAAAATGCCGCCATCCTTTCAGGCATCAGCATCAATAAAGTAAAACTCATTGTATACGGAATAGCCGGCGCACTGGCCGCGGTAGGCGGTATTATGGTTACCTCCCGGCTCGATTCGGCACAACCCAATGCCGGCACCGGTTATGAGCTCGATGCCATTGCAGCCGTGGTGATCGGCGGTACATCATTATCGGGCGGTAAAGGCAGTATCGGCGGCACCGTTATGGGCGCGGTGATCATCGGTGTGCTGAATAACGGGTTGGTATTATTGAACGTATCGCCCTTCTGGCAACAGGTTGTAAAAGGCGCGGTTATTCTCATAGCCGTGATCATTGATAAAGGCGGTAAAAAGAAATAGTGAGTGGGGGAAAGGCGGGCTTTTTAAATAAAACACAATGAACAGTAATTCAAAATACATTTTATCTATTGATCAGGGAACAAGCAGTACCAAAACAATTATTTTCAACGAACAGGGGAAAGTGATCGCACGCGGCCATGAGGCATTGCATACGCAATACCTCGCCGATGGTTTTGTAGAGCAGGACCCCGAAGGTATTGTGAAGAACGTGCTCGCATCGGTTCAGCAGTGCCTTGAAGAATTCAGGCGGCAGGACAGGAGGGGTATTCGTTCTATAAAGGCCATTGGAATTTCGAACCAGCGCGAAACGTTTGTGGTGTGGGATAAAACCGGCAGGCCATTATACAATGCCGTGGTTTGGCAATGCAAACGTTCGGTTGCAATTTGCGAGCGGTTGAAACCATTGCCGGTTGCCGGCGACATCCGCACAAAGACCGGGTTACTGGTCGATCCTTATTTCAGCGGTACCAAGCTCATGTGGTTGCATGAAAATGTGCCCGCCGTAAAACAGGCGATCGATAAGGGCGAAGCATATTTCGGTACTATCGATTCGTGGCTGTTGTACAAATTCACCAACGGAAAAAGTTATTATACCGATCATACAAATGCAAGCCGTACCCTGTTCTTCAATATTGCCACGCTCGACTGGGATGCGGAGTTGTTGCAGTCGTTCAACCTGGGCAAACTGAACCTGCCTCAATGCGTGCCTTCTTCATATCTGTTTGGCGAAACCGATCTGTCGGGTTTATTGAAAGCGCCTATACCCATTACCGGCATGATCGGCGATTCGCATGCCGCGGCGTTCGGACAAGCCTGTTTTGAGCCCGGATCTGCCAAAGCAACGCTGGGAACCGGTTGTTCGGTAATGATGAATATCGGCAATAAACCAAAAGCTTCTGCCACCGGAATGGTAACTACCATTTGCTGGAGCACGGAGCAGCAGGTATGTTATGCGCTGGAAGGTGTTATTGTTACCTGCGGCGCTACCATTGAATGGTTGAAACAATCATGGGGGCTGTTTTACGACAGCCGCCAAACGGAAGAAATGGCAACAGCCGTGGAAGATAACCAGGGCGTTTACCTGATACCTGCATTCAGCGGGTTGGGCGCGCCTTATTGGGAAATGAACCGAAAGGCAAGTATTCATGGGTTAACGTTTGCCACTACCAAAAATCATCTGGTGCGCGCTGCGCTGGAAAGTATTCCTTACCAGATCAAAGATGTGATAGGCGCTATGGAAACAGACGCCGGTCTGTTGTTGAACCAACTGATGGTTGATGGTGGAATAACCGGTAACGGGTTTGTGGTGCAGTTCCTTTCGAACCAGTTGAACCGCAAAGTCGTCATCAGCGGTTTTCCTGAAGTATCGGCATTAGGTGCGGCATACATGGCGGGACTGAAGGCCGGTGTTTATACCGGGCTGAATCAATTGCAGGAATTAAAACTTGTAAAAGATACTATACTTCCCACCGATATTGAGCAGCATAAGAAATGGTATGAGGGGTGGAAGAAGGCGATTGGGTTGGTTTAACATGTTGATTTGTTGACAGGGTTGATAAAGGTGATAAAGTTGATAAAGGGCTACATTCAATGCCGCGCGACAAATCGCAGGTTTGGGTTTTTCCTGTATCAACTTTATCAACCTTATTAACTTTTCAACTTACTTCAAATTTGTTACGGATGTACCATCTCCCCATATATCGTTAATTAGCAAAATAATTCCGCAACTGCCCGTTGTTCTCGCCGTAGTTCCAGCGAATTTGATCTGCTTTTCCGTCTCCATTGATATCATTGAAACAGAAGAACGTGTTCTCGCTTTGTGAAGTACCGCGTAACGTGTGTATCGGACCGTTAAAGGCGCCGGCCTCTGAATAATATACTTTCAGGAAGCCGGTGTAGTTGTCGGGGTTCCAGTATACTTTATCGGCTTTGCCATCGCCGTTCATATCGGCAAAATAGAAACGCGTATTGCTTAAACCGCTGGTAGCTGAATTGCTGAACGACGTGCTGGCGGTAAAGGTGCCATCACCGTCAGAGAGGTAAACCATTGTTTTTCCTGAATTGAGACCCGGGTGCCACAAGATCTTGTCGGCCCGGCCATCGCCATTTACATCGGCATACCAGAACTGCGTGCCTGCCGTTGTGCTGGCGCCTTCTGCTCCTGAAACTACAGAACCGCTGAAGCTGCCGCCGGAAGTGGCGAGGTATACGCGGGTATGGCCGTTATCAAAGGTCGCATTCCAGTAGATCTTATCAGCTTTTCCATCGCCGTTCACATCGGCAAAATTATACAGGGTGGTAGTGCCTGCGCTGGTGCCTTCGGGATTGTCGATAGCGGTGCCGCTGAAATTGCCGCCGGAGGTTGCCAGGTAAACAAGTGTATGTCCCGAGTTGAGCGTAGGGTTCCAGCGGATAAGATCGGCTTTTCCATCGCCATTGATATCGGCATAATAATACCTGGTAGTGGAAGAGGTAGACGCGCTTGCGGTATGCGTAACCGCCGTAGCGGCAAATGTGCCATTGCCATTCGACAGGAATACGCGGGGCTTGCCGCTGTCGAAAGTATAGTTCCAGTATATTTTATCAGCATCGCCATCGCCGTCAACATCGGCAAAACTGAACCTGGTAGCGGAACTGGCGCTGATGCCATTGGCATCGGTATGTGCGCCTCCGAAGATATCCGGTATAAAGGATGCCATAATAGGGTAGTGGTCAGATGGCCATAACGTTTGCCCGTTTACGGTATAGCTTTTGGTGATCACGCTGCTGGTGGTAAAGGCGAGGTTGCGGGTGCTAAGGATATAATCGATCTTGGCATCGCCGGTGGCATCCCAGCCATGGAAGGTGGGGGCGCCATCCGATTCAAAAAGCGCATCCACCATATTGAGCCCGCTTGCGTTTTTGATGATCGACATTTCAGGCGTGCCGGGTTTGGCGTTAAAGTCGCCAAAACAAATGACGGGCAGGTTGGCGGTATTGTTGTTCCGGATGTTCAGCAATACCGTATCGGCATCGAGCTGGCGCCCGGCCGAGCTTACGGTGGTCCAGTGACTGTTCACCACAAAATAACTGTTGGCCGTATTCAGTTTATCCTGCAATACCACCCATTTGCCGGTGCGGAAATCGGGCGTTCTCATGGTGAACCAGCCCGCATTGGTTCGGGTGAAGCGCGAATTTTTGTAATAGATCGTTTTGGGCGAACCGTTAGAGGTGCCGCTTTTGTAATAGCCATAACCGGCTGCCGCAAGTTGGGTATTGAACCATTCTTCAATATCGGTAACGGCAATTTCCTGCAGGCCCACAATATCAACATTGTTCTCGAGAATGATCTGCAGGCAGTAATCTTTTCGGGTGTACTGGGAGAACGGATCTCCGGCGACGTCATTTCTGACGTTAAACGACATCACCTTAATGGGATCCATGTCTGAGATGATCGATTCAGTGCTGGCGGGGCGGGTGTTTGCGTTTTTGTCGGGTTCGGGTTGCGCATTGTCGAACTGCGCTTTTTTACAGGCTGTGAAGCTGAGGGCTAACACGAGACCCGAAGCAATGCCTTTAATTAGCTGCCGGCCGGGCATGCGGAAGATGGCCGCCCACCGGCGGCTTGAATTTGCTTTTTTCATGCTGACAAAGTTTTAGTTGATGGTAATCGGTGATCAGATTTTCAGGTTATGGAAATAGCTAACTCATTATTGTTTGACAATAATTGAATTATAAGGGGATGAATTAAAAGTGCGGTCCTGCACACCCGCGGAAACAGGATGTTTTTCAGGCTATTTGAATAAAGGAACGTTCATCTCACGGAGTCAAAGTAACTGTAATTTAAGTTTAATAAACTTAATTATCTTAAATAGTTAATAAAAATAAAGTTGTGTAAACAATGATTTAAAGATTATTTAATCGTGCGGGTGCTATTTGACAGAATCGATGATTTAAACGTGGGTAGTGGTGGGGAGGGAATTGTGGTAGGAAGGGAAGTTGAAATGTTGATATAGTTGAGGAAGTTGATAGAGGGTTGCTGTGCGGCGGCCTGAATAATGGCTGACAGTGCCAATGCGATTGGCAGCGAGGCAATGAAATGAGGCCCTCTATCAACTGTAACAACTTTGTCACCTTTATCAACCAGCATTTGCAGGTGGCTCAGTGGTAGTAGTCGCATCATTCTTAAACCAGGAAAGCGCCCCCGTAGGACATGTATCAACCTGGGCCTTTATTGTTTCCGAATCGGCGCCGGTGATGGTTACCCAGGGTTTTGTTTTTAAGTTGAACACCCCGGGCAATTGCGTTACGCAGCGGCCGGAATGTTTGCACAACTCGGGTTTCCATACAACGGTGATATCGCCATTGGTATACTTCAGTTTTTTGTCTACATCCTCATCGTGATACACATAACTTCTCACTTTCACCGTGCCTTCCAGCATTTTCGAAATGGGGCATTGTTGTGCGATCTCCAGCAACCTGTTCAGTTTCTCCGGTTCCAGTCCGGGCGGGAAAACGATATCGCGATCGATAAAGGTGGTTAAGGCATCCTCATTTTTTGTCTGGAAGAGGTTGGCATTGACCTTAATTTCAGGAATGTCCCAGCCTTTTCTTTCGATATACATCCGCAGGGTGATCAACGTGCAGGAGGCCAGCGATGATAATAACAATGTGAACGGGTCGGGGCCAAGATCCTTACCGCCGCTTTTTACCGGTTCGTCGGCAATGAATTCACCATTGCGCCATTCAATAACACATTTGTATTTTTCGGTACCAATGGAACCATGCACGGGTTCCTTTAATTTATATTGCATGTGGTTACTTTTAGAGGTTTGCTAACCACTGCAAAGTCGTTAATTTTTGTAAATACGAATAACAATTATTATCCCTTCATACAAAATTCCCCGATCCGCGGGCATTCCCGATTGTTCAGGTCCCAATTGTTTTGTAGATTACTATGCCAATTGTGTAACGTAAATGAAACAGGCCCCGGTCATACTGGTTTACCTTTTTTTTCTGCTGCCGGCAGGTTGCGGTCATTTCGATAATGACGTTTTTGACGCAATTGCCAAAAACGATATCGGGAGCGTTGATCATTTGCTGAGGAAGGGCATCGATATCAATCAAAAAGATGCAGAAGGCCGTACGCCGTTGTTCCTCGCCTCATCGCTGGGTGAAAAAGATATCGTGCACCTGCTGGTCACGAACGGCGCTCATACCGAAGATAAGAACAGGTTTGGCGAAACGCCTTTGTCGATCGTTGCTACAAAAGGGTACAGTGAAGTGGCCGATATCCTTATAGCAAACAAGGCCAATGTAAATGCAGTAAATATAGATAGCGTTACCCCCCTGATGTACGGCGCTACTTACGGTTTTGAGCATATTGTTTCCATGTTGCTGAAACACAAGGCAACGGTAAATGCGCGTAGTAAGGAAAGGCTGACCCCGCTTGTGTATGCCTGTTTAAATAATCGTATCGAAGTGGCGCGGGCATTGATCGCTCATAAGGCCGATGTGAATTTCAATATGCAGGACAATGAAACCATTTTGATGATGCTTAGTACCAAGGGGTACGCTGAGCTGGCCCAACTCCTGATTGATAACGGTGCTGTTGTAAATGCCAGAACAACTTACCAGACTACCGCGTTAATGGCTGCCTGCCGCAACCGCCATACCAATGTGGTGAAAGTTTTGCTGGCTTCCAATGCCGACCCCGCCATTAAAGATGAGAATGGCGAAACTGCGCTCGATCATGCGAAACGGGCAGGAGCGGAGGAGATTGTTAAGTTGTTGGAAGACGCAGGGAAATGAGAAAGGAAATACAGGGGGAGTTGACTTGTTTACAAGTTGACTGGGTGACAAAGGTGATAGAGCTGATAAAGGAAATGCAGAAAAACAACAGAATATTGAATGTCGAATTTCCAGTGTCGAAGTGGAAGCAGTGAACAAAACCTCGCTGCCTTTATGCCTCGTTGCCTATACTAAGAAACCCCAAACCACAAGGGGCCTGGGGTAATGATCCTGACTTCAATTTTTACCAATTAATAGATCCGCGTAAACGATCCTTTTCCGTTTCCTGAGGCGGTGCTTCCGGTGATCGTAATATGACCGGTATTTCCATTGCCATCATAACCCCAGGCTTTATTGTTGTTCGCTACGCAATTAGTAACGGTATGCGGCACATTCTGGCCTGCGCTTCCCAGTTTAAATCCATTGCCATCGCCATTGCTTCCATATCCATGGTTGGTAGCGGTGCATTTGGTAATGGTAACTGAATATGGTTGTCCGTACAGGTCCCAGCCATCATCGGAATTATGATTGGCGGTGCAGCTTTCGAATTTGTTGCTGGCGCCGCCCGATAATTTGCAGGCAAAACCATCGGCATTTTCACCGCCGTTGGCCGCATCGTAGTTTTCATTGCTTTTGCACGAAAGCACATAATTGTGGTGCGAGCTGTTGTAGATCTGAATACCGGAATCATCGTTACCGGTGGTAGTTACATTATAAACATAATTATACCCCCCATACTGTAAAACGAGTCCGCAATCAGGTGCATTTTTGATGGTCATGTTGGTGATGTTCCAGTAGCTGCCATTACATTTAACGCCCCAGCCCGAAGATATGCCCGAGCAGTCGAGCGTACCGCCGGTAAAATTGATCTTTGAACCGGAAGTGCCGCTGTTCAGCAGTTGCAGGGTGCTGGTGAGCCTGATAGTACCACTAACGGTAATAATATCGCCGGCCTTTGCATTGGCGATAGCGGTTTTCAGTGCCGACTCGGTAGTAACAGTGGTGTTAACGGCATTGACAGTGGTTTGTGTGTTGGCTGACCTGGCAGGATCTCCTGTAGCGGAATCGGTGGGAGCTTGTTCGGTAACCTTTAAGCAACTGGCAAAAAGGATCACTAGCGCCGCCAGGGCGCTGATTTGTTTCTTCATACTTTAAGGCAATTTAATCGTTAAAAAAAAGGTTCTCACTAAATGTAGCACTTGTGCTAAATAGTTAGAATCGTGTTTTAACAATAATTTGTGCAATCGATACCGGTAACGATTGCACACGAGGCTGGTGGCTGGTTGTAAATATTCCCCGCCCGCCAGTCGCTACTTTCCACTCGCCTTCAGAATTCCTTGCCATCGATATTATATAAATTATAATCGGTCATGGGTGCATCGGTGAAACCCAGGCTCCTGCCTATGGTTATAACCTGGCCGCGGTGATAGGTGCTGTGGTTGGCAAAGTGCATGATGTATTCGAAGTTGCTGAAGTCGCACAGGAACCAGGGGCTTTCAATCATTGTTTTTTCCACCACTTGTTCATTGGTCATGGCATTTACCAGGCCGGCCAGTTCGCCGGAAGTTTTCAGTAATTCTTTACATACATCCTGCACCGTTCCATTGAATTCATTATAGGTACCGGGTTCCTGTTTTCTGATGATGGAAAGCCAGTACCGCTCGGTTTGCCAAATGTGTTGCAGGGTAAGTTTGATGCTGGAAAAGCTGCTGGGCACTTCCTGTTCAAGCAGGGCAGCGGATTTGGTCCTGAGCCAGTTTACCAGCGTGGTATTGGCCCACAGGTTATAATTTGCATAATTCTTCATTAAACCGGCGAGCGCGGTTGCTTTTGTTTCGGAAGCGATTGGTTGCGTTGTCATGGTAGTTGTATTTATGATACAAAGAAAACAGGGGTTGGTGACAACGTTATGTCAGTAGTTAAATGTGATAATGTGATAATGTGATAATTCGATAATGGAATACACTCTAATTCGGGACTAATAATTATTTGCTTACGGCCTGAACCGGTAACCGGCAGCCTGACCCGGCGGCCGGCACCAGGTAACTGGTAACCGGAAACTGTTAACCCGGTTCCTTTTATAATCAAAAAATGTCCTTTATCTTGGGGGCTATACATCCAGGTATCTATGAGATCCATTTTATTATTACTGTTCGCCTTTTATTGTTCTATTGGGAAAGGATATTGTCAGGCCGAAGAAGGGCAGGCATTCGGGGAAGATATAAAGGAGTGGTTGAAGCCGGGTAAGCACAAGGTTGAACTGATGGGCATCAAATCAACGACAAATCCCCGCGAAATGGAGCTTACCTCCAAAATAATGAAAGCCGCTCAGAAGAATGCGGCCTGGATCCGCGATTCAATGGAAAAGGTTTCCGATTCTGCGATCATTTATGAAAAGTTCGGACTAACCCGGGCCGAGTATTACGAGTATATAAACATGGATGATAAGCAGAAAAAACAGGAGCTGGTTAAAACCGGCGATGAAACGCTGGTAATAAAACGGAAGAAAAATACCCTCACATTCAAAGGCACCGGCCGCCTGAAAGCGCTTGATTCACTAAAGTTCAATGTGGTTTTAAATGAGCCCATTTACAATGGGAAAGAACTTGAGTTCAGCAACAGGTCGGGCGCTGAAGATGATAAGAATCCTTTTAAAGGTCCGTGGACGGGTTATCATTATACCTACGAAGCGTTGGACGATATAGAAGCCGACATGGAACATTACTCAGCGACAAAAATCACGTTTGATATCGGCAGGTTAAAAAGCGGCAAAAGCGTCATTATGTTCATGCTCATGAAAGTGAAAGATGGTAAACCGGTGCAAAGCGCCACTGCCATCGGCTTTTTTGAATAAGCCATTAACATAAACATAACAAACAAAAATAATATTCGGTACGTGTTCCTTCCACAACTATTTTGATAGCAATCTCCAACAAATAATCAGTGTTTGAGTATTTATTTACCCAAACTAATGGGTGTTCGTCAATAGAAACCGGCATTATTGCGGAAACTTTTTAACTATTATACTCACCGGTTTTGTTGAAAACTTCTCTTGTATCCCCTGTCGATTCCCGCCAAACATAGGGTGGTATTGCGTAAGGCGCGATAGATGGCGTCGATGTCCTGTACTATTTAAAATGTGGAAACCGGGTAATGGGCTTATGATTTGCATAAGCGCATGGGGTTCCATGCAAAAAATCCATTAGGTCATGTAACAATTATAGGTAAGGGGGGATTGTACTAAATGCAGTAATAATTGTTAGCACGATCAGCTACAAGGTATTTAGAATTCCAATTAAATGACGAATTGCTACTAACATTTCACAGGCACGAATAGTGTTTGTCAGGATGCTTATTGCTTGAAACAAAACAAAACGTATGCAAAGATCAACTTATGTGGTTATTATGGCCGGGGGCATCGGCTCCCGCTTCTGGCCGGTGAGCAGAACTGATTATCCCAAACAATTCCTCGATATATTGGGAACCGGGGAAACATTGATCCAGCAAACGTTCCGGCGTTTTGAAAAGTTAGCGCCATTGGAGAATATTTTTGTGGTTACTTCTACAGAGTATGTGGGAATTGTAGAAAAGCAATTGCCCATTCTGCCAAAAGATAATATTTTAAGTGAACCTGAAAGAAAAAATACAGCACCCTGTATAGCATATGCCTCATTCAAAATATTTCAGCAGGACCCCAATGCATCTGTAATCGTTGCTCCTGCCGATCATCTCATACTCGACCAGGCAGCGTTTGAAGATGTGTGTACGCAGGCTTTACAGTTCATAGATAACCATAAAGCGTTGATTACATTGGGTATTAAACCTTCTTATGCAAATACCGGATACGGATACATTCAATTCAGTAAAGAACCTGCGGAGCCCGGGGTGCACAAGGTGACCATGTTCACCGAGAAACCAGACGCAGAGCGGGCTGCAGCGTTTGTGAGTAGTGGGGAATATTTGTGGAATTCGGGAATTTTTGTGTGGAAGGCGCGATCAATTATAAGTTCAATTGAAAAATTTACCCCGGGTCTGTATCAATTATTTAAAGAAAAAAACAGCTGGCTTGGAACAAGTTTTGAGAGATTAATGATCGCAGATATCTATGCCGTGTGTGAAAATGTATCGATCGATATTGCAGTTATGGAAAAGGCTGATAACGTATATATAATTCCTGCATCGTTCAGGTGGAGTGATCTGGGAACCTGGAACAGCGCCTGGGAGAACATGGGGAAAGACACGCTTAACAATGCGGTGGCAGGAAATGGAGTAGTAGTGATAGATACAACGCAATGTGTTGTGCATGCTTCAGATGAAAAGCTGGTGGTGTTGCAGGGGTTACAGAATTATATAGTGGTTGACACAAGCGATGTACTGCTGATATGTCAGAAGGAAAAGGAACAGGATATAAAAACCTATGTGAGTGAAGTGAAAAAATTAAAAGGCGACCGGTACTTATATTCTGTTAACAACTCCTTAAAGCGGCATACCGCATAAGTTAAAAATGATTGTTAGGTAATATATGTTATACTACTGAAAATCATTGAACAATAACGACGTAAGAGCGCTTGTAACAGAAAATTAATTTTATGGTCTGGCATTTAGTGCAAGCTTTTTGATAATAGAACCCCAAACCTTAAAGATCCTGTGCTTGCTTATTAAAAAACCTCATTACCCCTGGTTACACCTGATTCAACGGATATGGTTATATCCTGTAGCGTAAAACTGCCAGCAGGCAAAAAATAATATCAAATATGGGTTATAGGAAATCTATGGCGTGTCACCATTGGGGGCAGTCAAAAAAATATTTTATTGTTCTGATTGTACTGTTCTCATGCGTGTCGTGTGTTAATACAAAAAAGGCTACATATTTCTCAGATCAGCGGAACGGCTCTTTTGAGGCGCCCGCTGTTCCCAAATTGCTTATTCAAACAAATGATCTGCTCAGTATTTCTGTGAGCAGTCTGAATCCCGAAGCATCTGCAGTATTTAATCAGGCCAACAATAATAACAGCGTTGCTGCGAACAATACCACTTCAACCACAACAACAGCCTCAGGCTTTCTGGTCGATGGAGATGGTAATATTCAATATCCCTTCCTCGGAAAGGTAAAAGCGGCGGGGTTAACAAAAGAGGAATTGAAAGACAACCTTACAAAAGCGCTGGTAGATAAAAAATTACTGGTTGATCCCATTCTTACGGTTCGTTACCTCAATTTTAAAGTAACCGTGTTGGGTGAAGTGGCGCATCCTACGGTGGTCACCGTGCCCAGTGAACGAATATCGCTGCTGGAAGCGATTGGGCTGGCAGGAGATCTTACCATTTATGCCCAACGCGATAACGTACTGGTGATCCGTGATGAAGACGGCAAGAAGGTAACACACCGGTTAAATCTAAATTCAACAGAACTTTTTACGTCCCCATATTTCTATTTGAAGTCGAACGACGTAGTATATGTGGAACCAAATAAATCGAAGGTGGCCAGCACGGGTCGTTCCCAAACGTGGTTGCCGATTTTATTCAGTGCATTATCGCTCGGCGTAATTGTAGTAGATCGTTTAACAAGATAAAAAATATTTTATGCAAGTGACGCACAAAAATGGATTGGAGATGGAGAGCAGGGAAACCAGTTTAAACCAGTTATGGAACCGATACGCATCTTACTGGCCCTGGTTTGTATTTCTGTTGTTGCTGGCAGTGGGAGCAGGCTGCATGTATATGCGGTATACCATTCCTAAGTACGAATCAACAGCACGGCTTTTGATCAAGGATGAAAAGAAAGGGGTAGAGGATTCCAAAGGGCTTGAATCGATCAACCTGATCTCAACCAAAAAGATCCTTGAAAATGAAATGGAAGTGTTGCAGTCGCGCACGCTGGTAAAAGAAGTGGTGAATAACCTGCAGCTCTACGCGCCTGTATATGAAGAACGGAACATCAATTCGTGGCTGGGTTCGAATAAATGGTTTACAAAGGTGGGCGGCTGGTTTACGAAAAAGAACATGTCGCCCGGCGGTTTGCCGGCTTATACCACTTCACCGGTGGTAGTTAAGGCAAAAAGCCCCGACAGCCTGCGGGAAGCGAAAAAGGTGTTTTTCACTTATGACAGGCAGGAGCAGAAAGTGATCGTTGGCGCCGATAGCTTCCCTATGAAGGAATGGGTTGAAACGCCTTATGGTACGCTGCAGTTTCAGCCCAATACAAGAGTAACGGATACCGCGTATGCGCCAGACCAAAAATTCTATTTTGCCCTGCAGCAGCCTAAAAAGGTCATTGCAGATATTCAGAACCGGTTGGTGATCGCTTCGGCCAGTAAATTGTCTTCTATCTTAAATCTTACCATTCGCGATGAAGTGCCCGAACGCGGCGAGGATATCTTAAATGAATTGCTGTCGGCCTACAACATTGCGATGCTGAAAGATAAAAATACCCTTGCGGCCAATACCCTGCGGTTTGTGGAAGACAGGTTGAACCACGTATCGCGCGATCTCAGCAGTATAGAATCAAGGATTGAAAAATACAAAGCATCTCAGGAAGCGGTGAATGTAAGCGAACAGGGTAAACTGTTCCTTGAAAACGTAAGCGCCAATGACCAGAAGCTGAGTGAGATCGATATGAAACTGGCGGTATTGGACCAGGTAGAAGGTTATGTAAAGCAAAAAGATAACAGTAGTGGTATTGTACCCTCAACATTGGGAGTTACCGATCCCGTGTTGTCAAACCTGTTGGATAAATTATCGGAACTGGAACTCGAGTACGAGAAAAAGAAAACAACTACCGGTGAAGGCAATCCTTTGTTGTCTTCGGTAGCTGATCAGATCAAAAAAATCAAACCCGGCATCCTGGAGAATATCCAGAGCCAGCGGCGCGGCCTGATGGCAAGTAAATCGAACCTGGCCAGCACAAACAGTTCCTATACCAACGTTCTGCAAACCATTCCAAAAAAGGAACGCGATCTGATAGAGATCAGCCGCCAGCAAAGCACCATGCAAAGCATTTATGGCTTCCTGTTGCAAAAGAAAGAAGAAACGGCGCTGAGCTATGCCGCCAATGTTTCGGATAGCCGTGTGGTTGACCGCGCTTCTACAACGGTAGCGCCGGTTAGTCCGAAAATGCCGATCGTTTTTGCGGTTGCCATTATCGTTGCGCTGGCAGCAGGGGTGGTATGGGTAACACTGAAAGAATTATTCAACCGCAGGATCATGTACCGCCAGGATATAGAACGGCTTACCAGTCATCCCGTGATCGCAGAGATCTCCAATGATAAATCGAAGAACCCGATCGTTATCGGCGGAGTGAACAGCCGCTCATTTGTTGCGGAACAATTCCGCAAACTGCGGGTGGCGCTCAATTACCTTGGCGTTAACACTACCAATAAAAAAGTACTGGTTACTTCAGGGATCTCAGGCGAGGGTAAAAGCTTTATTGCCACCAACCTCGCATTGAGCATGGCCCTTACCGGTAAAAAAGTGGTGTTGCTCGAAATGGACCTGCATAGTCCGGCCATCGGCGAGCAGCTGAAAATAACATCAGATGTGGGTATCTCCAGTTATTTGCTGGGCACCAGGGAACCGGAAGAGATCATAAAACGCAGCGAAGTAAACGACAATCTGTGGTTTATTCCTGCAGGTCCCCTGTCGGCCAACCCAACTGAATTATTAACCACCAGCCGGTTACAGGAACTGCTTAACTACCTCGATGGCATCTTTGATTATATAATCATCGACACCGCGCCGGTAGGTCCGGTTACTGATGCATACATTATTTCGCCTTATTGCGATGCAACCTTATATGTCATCAGGCACAGGCATACACCGAAAGTGCTTGTTGAACAGATCGATAAGAACAGCAAAGTGAATATCCTGAAGAATATGGCCATCGTATTCAACGGCATCAGGCCCCGTGGATTTGGTAAACATCATTACGGGTATGGTTATGGATATGGCGATGGGTATGCTTACCAGGAGAAAAGAAAAAAGAAGACCTCGTTTAAGCCTATATAAATATAGTGTGGGTCATCTGCCGCCGGCGGATGACCCACACATTCAGACCACTTAAGCCCCTCCAGACATATTGAAAATCAATCGCCGGTTACAGGGTCCTGTAACCGACCTGGGCGAAGCCTTTGCGTAGAAAAAATTATAAAAGAATAAATGAAGCATATGGATACAAATAAGAAATGGTACGCCGTATATACGCGGCCAAGATGGGAAAAGAAGGTAGCCGATCTGCTGACTAAAAAGCGCATTGAAAACTACTGTCCGCTCAATAAAGTAGTTCGTCAATGGGCCGATAGAAAGAAACTTGTTTTGGAGCCATTATTTACATCCTATGTATTTGTACACGCAGAATCAATAGAACACCTGGCGATAAAGCAAACAGACGGGGTAATGAATTTTGTTTACTGGTTAGGGCAACCTGCTATTATCCGTGATGAAGAAATAGACGCCATTAAACAGTTCCTCGATGAATATCGTAATGTGCAACTGGAAAAGATCAACGTGAACATGCACGACCGGGTACGTATTTCCAGCGGCCCGTTAATGGCGCGCGAAGGCGATGTAATTGAAGTAAGAAACAAAACAGTGAAAGTGCAGTTGCCTTCATTGGGTTATGTCATGACGGCTGAAGTGGAAAAAGGCAATGTTGAGATAATACCTATTACAACTTCATACACCAATAACTACTTTTATAATGCACTATTCAGATAAGATCTATGTAGCCGGCCACCGCGGCATGGTAGGCAGTGCCATTGTTAGAAAACTGGAAGCTGAGGGCTACAATAATATCATTACCCGTAGTTCACGTGAACTGGACCTGCGTAACCAGCTGGCGGTAGCTGATTTTTTTGAAACGGAGCAACCCGATTATGTCTTTCTGGCCGCTGCCAAAGTGGGCGGTATTGTGGCCAACAGTACCTGGCGGGCCGATTTTCTATATGATAACCTGATGATTGAAAGCAATATTATTCACCAGGCTTATAAAAGCGGGGTGAAGAAACTGCTCTTTCTCGGTTCTTCCTGTATATATCCCAAACTGGCGCCACAACCGCTGAAAGAAGAATATTTACTGTCGGGGTTGCTTGAAACAACCAATGAGCCCTATGCCATTGCCAAGATAGCCGGGATAAAATTGTGTGAAGCTTATCGCGATCAGCATGGATGCAATTTCATTTCGGCCATGCCCACCAACCTGTATGGGTATAATGATAATTACGATCTGCAAAGCAGCCATGTGTTACCGGCCCTGTTAAGAAAATTCCATGAGGCCAAAGAGAACGGCGATCAGCAGGTAACCATCTGGGGAACGGGCGCGCCTTTGCGTGAGTTCATGCATGCAGATGACCTGGCCGATGCCTGTGTGTTCCTGATGGAGCATTACAACGACATATCACCTGTAAACGTGGGTGTTGGTGAAGATATCAGCATCTTACAACTGGCTGAAATGATAAAGGCGCTGGTTGGCTTCAAAGGCCGTATTGTGCCCGATGCCACCAAACCCGATGGTACGCCGCGCAAGATCCTCGATGTGCGAAAACTGCATTCGCTGGGATGGCGCCATAAGATCTCTTTGCAGGAAGGATTGCAGCAGGTATATGAAGATTATAAATCAACCATACAGGAAAAATCAGTAGCATAAAAATTTAAAATCTCAGATGAAAACAGCATTAATAACCGGGGTTAACGGCCAGGACGGCGCGTATCTGGCAGAATTACTATTGGAAAAAGGATATATGGTGCATGGTATAAAAAGACGGTCGTCGCTGATCAATACCGATCGCATCGACCATTTGTACCAGGATCCACATGAGAAAAATGTTCGTTTCAGGTTGCATTACGGCGATATGACCGATAGCACCAACCTGATCCGCATTATACAGGAAACACAACCTGATGAAATTTATAACCTCGCGGCCATGAGCCATGTGAAGGTGAGTTTCGACACACCTGAATATACCGCCAATGCCGATGGTATAGGAACGCTGCGCCTGCTGGAAGCGATCAGGATCCTGGGCCTGGAAAAGAAAACACGTATTTACCAGGCATCTACATCCGAGTTATACGGGCTGGTGC
This sequence comes from uncultured Niastella sp., assembly GCA_966211305.1. Lineage (GTDB taxonomy): Bacteria > Bacteroidota > Bacteroidia > Chitinophagales > Chitinophagaceae > Niastella. The sequence continues at coordinate 40,798 of CBIHPC010000016.1, read as the reverse complement.
AGGAAGTGCCGCAAAAAGAAACAACGCCGTTCTATCCCCGCAGCCCATATGCTGTTGCCAAGTTATATGCTTACTGGATCACGGTAAATTACCGGGAAGCCTATAACATGTACGCTTGTAACGGCATCCTGTTCAATCACGAAAGCCCGTTGCGCGGTGAAACATTCGTTACCCGCAAAATTACCCGTGCCGTGGCTGCCATTGCACTGGGACTGCAGGACTGCCTGTTCCTCGGTAACCTGAATGCGCAGCGCGACTGGGGCCATGCCAAAGATTACGTGGAAGCTATGTGGCGTATGCTGCAACAGGATACACCCGAAGATTTTGTAATTGCCACCGGTATTACTACCGAAGTACGTGAATTCGTAAGAATGGCTTTTGGCGAATTGGGAATTGAAATTGAGTTCCGCGGTGAAGGAGTGGAAGAGCGTGGTTACGTGGCTGCCTGTAACAATGAAAATTTCCAGGTTGAAACCGGCAGGCAGGTAGTAGCGGTTGATGCGAATTATTTCCGCCCCACCGAAGTGGAATTACTGATAGGCGATGCTACAAAGGCCAGAACAAAACTGGGCTGGGAACCCAAATATGATCTGGGTATGCTGGTAAAAGAAATGGTGGAGAGCGATATCATAGAATTTGAAAAAGCAGGTAAAGTACAATTTGAACATTTGATCAGCTGATCAAACAATAATATATGAAGTCACTGATGGTGGTGTTTACCGCCGCAGCAATTTTGGTTTTCGTTGTTTTAGTTTTGCTCAGCCGGCAGCCAAGGCGTACATACCTGTTGTTCATGTTGTACGCCCTGCCGCTGATCGATTTTAAAATTACGCCCTGGCAATGGGGAAGCCTGACGGTATTCGATAGCATTTCCTATGTAATGCTTTTCTGGCGTTACAGGGATTTTCTATCTATCTATAAACCGAACCGGTTTTACTTTGGTGGTTTTTGTACGTTGATCTTACTGTTGCTGCTGGGCAGCCTTACCTCTTCGTTCATTACCAATTCCCTGTTGACCCTTTTGTCGGTGTTCCCCATTTTCATTTATGCCCGCCTGTTGATGGTGGAGTGTATATATGATCGACAGTTCATCGATAAAATGATCAACGGGTTGAAGTTTGCCTGTTTGCTTTCCATGGCGTTTCTGGCGGTGCAAATGGTTATTGGGTTGGAGTTTCGCTTATATCCCGAGTTGAACCAGAATACGCTCGACAGCAATGGCATCCGCTTCCCCAGCTTCTTCCATGATTCGCAGAAGTTTGCCCAGTTCCTTGCCATGCTGAGCTTTTTGTTCCTGGTGAACAATAAAAATTTTCAGCGGCCGCAGTTGAAGAACATCCTGCTCTTCCTTTCGGTAGTAGTGGCCATATTTTTAACCGGCGGGCGTTCGGCATTCCTGGGCCTGAGTGCAGGGGTGTTGTTCCTGTTGCTGTTTGCCGGTGCGCAATACAAAAAATACATCATCGTCGGCTGTTTGGCCGGTGGTATCGTGATCGCATTGTTCTCGCAATCGCTGATCATGTTCAACCGTAATGATGATTTCAATAATTCATTCGATTTCAGGGCCACCATCTGGCGGGAGGCGTATGGGATCTACGAGGAGCATCCGTTCTTAGGTATTGGCATTGGTAATTATAAAGATTATGTATCGCGTTATGCGCAGGACCAGTACCTGGTGCTTGAAAATGAAATTGTGTTCCTCGATCAGCCCGAGAACGGTTATTTAAAAATACTCACCGAATTTGGCGGTCCGGCTTTTTTGGTTGTGTTTGCGCTTATCATTGGTTCAATGGTGGGCGCATTGCGGGCCTGGCTTAAAAAACAAACCGACGGCCGGGTATTGTTATTCATTGCGGCCATTCTCAGCTGGCTGGTTTCCTTTGTATCGCTTTACTCTATAACCGACCGAAGGAACCTGATCGTACTGGTATGCCTTTCTACATTCCTGATCTATTTATCAAATCGTTCAAAAATTGTTCATGAAGAACATGCTGATGCAGCGTACGGTGAGCCTGTTTAAATCGCGTTTAATAAAAAACAGTTTCTGGGGTATAGCGGCCAATGGCCTGCAAAGTGTATTGCTCAGTTTGTTTTTTGTGATCATAGCGCGTAAATACACCACCGGTGAGTTTGCTTTTTTTCTTATCGCCAATACTATATATACATTCCTGGCGGCATTTTCAACGCTGGGGCTGGGCCAGTGGTTCACCCGCGAGCTGGTTGATGTGGAAGATAAACAGGAATTGGTAAGCCGCTTTGTGAAAATACAGTTGTACAGCGGTTGTTTCTTCTATGTATGTAATATAGGCGTTGCCTTTTTGTTATACCAGGATGCCCTGCTGCAGTCGCTCATTGTGTTACTAGGGGTGAACATCATTTTCGATAATATCATTTATGCCATTAAATCTTTGAATGTTGCGGAGTTCAACCAGAACAAAACGTTTATCATTCTGATCATTGACTCCGTATTGAAATTTGCTATCGGTTGTTTGCTGTTTGTTTTTCCGTTTTCCATCATGACCTTATCGGTTCTGCTGATAGCTGTTCGGTTTATTACGCTTAACTTTTTCCTGAGCGTTGGTTCATCAAAGACAATCAGCCTGCGTTCATTATGGAATTACCCGCTGGCCTGGAATGAAGTGAAGAAGATCGTGTTTGCCAACTGGCCCTTCATCATCATCGGCAGCGTATCGATCGCCTACTGGCGTATTTCAAATATCATTATCTCAAAAACATTACCACTGGCCGATGTGGCCCATTTCGAGATCTCGTTCAGGGTTTTTTCCATAGCGCAGATCTTACCACTTATCGTATCCATGTCGGTTTTTCCGGCATTGGTACAGCAGTATAAAACGGGTGTTGTGCAGGATTTCAGCAAATATTTTAATAAAGTGTTCAATTACTACCTGCTGTTTGGCCTGTTCACATACACATTCATTTTCTCCTTTGCCGATACATTAATTCCGTGGGCTTTCGGCAGCGCCTATAATGGCACGGGCATGTATACGAAAGAAATGTTCTTAACGATCCTGATCTTTCCAACGGCCCTGTTGCAGGCCAATGCACTGGTGGCAATGAACATGGAGCGGGCCGATATGTGGTTCAATGTAACCAGCCTCATCCTGAATATAGTCTTTTGTTTTGCCGGTTTCCTGTTTATGAAAAATCTTACAACAGTAAACCTTGCCATATTTTTCTCTTTCCTGGTATTTCACATTTGCCAGGATGCGCTGTTGGTACGAAAGGGAATAATAACAATTGCGCATGTGTTGAAATTTTATGTAATGACCGGTTTGCTGGCAGGGGTATATATTTTATTATCATACAAACTGCCACCCATTGTATTATTTACAGGTTACTGGTTGCTGCTGGGGCTGGCCTTTGTAAAATTCATCCCGACAGGCATCGGGACCAGTTTTCAGTTACCGGCCGCCCGAAAACCAGAAAATAGTTTACCATGACAGTTGTGTATTACATGCAGGTTTGCTTTTTGGATATTACCATTGAGCTGATCAACGTTTTAAAGAAACATGTGCAGTTGCATGTGCTGATAGAAGTAACGCCACAAGGCAGGAATACGACTGTGCTCGATATCGATCGTTTTCCGGAAGGAAAAACGCTGGCAAAACCGGAAGAGGTATTGAAGAAACAAAGTTATGATCAACTGCAGCCTTATTTTGAAGGTGCGGCCAGTGTGCATTTTGTAATTCATTCGCACCCCACCGGTTTTTCATACACTACCCTGCAGGCTTCGCACAGTGTTTGGCGATACATAAAGCAGTTCAAACCCGATATTATCCATTTTGAAACATTCGGTTTACGTGCATTTGGAATGTTACCGTATTTGCCCTCGTTTAAAAATGTGTGTATCACCATTCATGATCCCGTTCCCCATAGTGGGGAAGATAGCTGGAAGGTAGCGCTGCCGCGTACTTTTTTCTTCAACATGCCGGTGAAAAAGAAATTCCTGTTCTATTCAGAATTTGCGAAAAAGCAATTCGAGGATCATTACAAAAGACGTAAGAACAAAAAGACGGTCTTGCAAATGGGCCCATACGGCTATCTGAAAAAACTGGTAAAGGAAGAAGAACCCGGTAATAAACATATTTTATTCTTTGGCCGGCTATCGCAGTATAAAGGAATAGACGATCTGTTGCAGGCTATGCCTGAAGTGTTCAGGGAGTTTCCGGATGAACAATTGATCATCGCCGGTAAGCGGCATCCGGGTTTTGAGATCAATGACAATTTCCTGAATACCTTCAAAAATAATATCACGCTCATAGAGAAACATATTCCCAACGAAGAACTGGCAACGCTGATAAAGCAGGCGAAGTTCATTGTTTGTCCATATAAAGATGCCACACAAAGCGGTGTGCTGATGACCGCCTTTGGTTTAAATACACCGGTGATCGCTACGAATGTTGGTTCATTCCCCGAATTCATACAGGATAATGTGAATGGTTTGCTCGTTCCGCCCAATGATCCGCAACAATTGGCGGAAGGTATACGGTTTGCATTACGCAATGAGCATTACAAAACGTGGACTTTGGGAATCGGAAATACAGAGGATTTGTGGAAAAGGAATACTGAAATATTACTTAATGCTTATACTTCGTAACGAACCGGTTTATTTACGTGTTGCGTTACAGGTTATAAGTTTCAGGTTGACGAGTTGACAAGTTAACAGGTTGATAAAGGTGATAGAGTGGTATTGGAGGAGTTTAGGAGTTCTGAAATTAATCAGGTGGATTGAATGTAGAGCCTTTATCAACATTTCAACATATCACCTTTTAAACCCCTGACTTACGTTGATCTCCTCCCTTAATAATATACGCTATAAAGTGAATAAACACCATTGTTTAATGAAAAAGGTATTACTAAGTGCATATGCCTGCTCACCCATCAGGGGAAGTGAGCCGGGTAACGGATGGAGCTGGGCGCTAAACCTTGCCCTGCAGGGGTATGAGGTGTGGTGCCTTACCAATGTAGAAGACAGAGAGGCGACCGAAAAGGAATTACAGGAACTCGGGTTGCCGAACCTGAACATAGTATATGTAGAGCTGTCATTGAACCTCGATAAAATGTTGCTGAACACTTCTTCCAAAACCATTTATCTGCATTATTATTTGTGGCGGAAGAAGGCAGCGGGAATTGCGCTGCAGTTGCATAAAAAAATGAAGTTCGATGTAGCCCATCATGTAACCTTCGGCAGTTTTCAGCAGGGTACCTTCTTATGGAAGTTAAAGAACACGCGGATCATCTTCGGTCCGGTGGGGGGCGGACAGGAAGCATTGCCCGCATTTAAAGAATATTTCGGCCCCGCCTGGAAGATAGAGCGCATCCGCAGCCTGATCTCGAAGTGGAGTATCAAATTCAGCAATAATTTAAAAAATACCGTTACGCGTTCAGACCATATCCTTGTAACCAACCAGGATACGGCCAACATAGTGCAAAAGATAAGAACGGCGCAATCAGATAATGTGCACCTGATCCTCGACAATGCCATTCCGATCTCGATGCAGCATATAGAATACATCGAGCGCAAACCGGGCAAACAGCTCAACCTGCTTTGGGTTGGCCGCATGTTGCCCCGTAAAGGACTGAACCTGATACTACATGCTTTATCACTGGTGCCCGAAGAGGTAGATTATACTTTTACGATAGTAGGCGGAGGCGAACAATACCAGTTCCTGGACGGATGGATAAAACAATACAACCTCGATCCCAAACGGCTGCGCATCTTAGGTCAAATACCATTCAACGAAGTGGTACGCCACTACAAACAGGCCGATGTGTTTATTTTCTGTTCGCTGCGCGATTCGTGCCCGGCCCAGTTGAACGAGGCCATGGCATTCGGGTTGCCGGTGATCACGCTCGATATACACGGTTCTTCACTGGCGGTAAGCCATGATTGCGGAATAAAAATAAAACCTACAACCAAAGAAAATACGGCGCAGGATATTGCAAGGGCTGTAACGAAGATGTATAAAGATGTGGAGCTGAGAAAAAAGTATTCGCGCAATGCCTATCAATACGCCAAAACAAATACGTGGGAACGTAAAGTACAATTAATAACCTCTCAATTCTACAATTAAAATGGCTCAGCGGATATTAGTGGGTGTTCCCCGAATACATCATGTTCTATTATCGCAGGACGAAATAGAGGGATTCAAAGAGCTTGGGTATAACTGCCAACCGGTAACTTATACGCTAAATGATGCTTCTGCGGGGAAAGTAAAAAAGGTATTCGGCGTAATAGCAAGGGCATTCAGGATGGTGAAAGCGCTCTATGCTTTCAAACCGCATATCCTGTACCTCAATTCCCGGTTTGAACCGGCCGGCGGCACCCGCGATTTTATTACGTTAATGATCGTAAAATTGTTTTACTACCGGAAGCTGAAAGTTGCCATAAAAACACATGGGTCTGACATTTCGCTGCTGGAAAGAACTTCCTTTTATTACAGGAAGGTGCTGATCCCTTTTTTAAGGAAAAATGTAGATGCCTGGTTCTTTCTTTCGAGCGAGGAAAAAGAAACGGTAAGGAAACTTGACCCCGTGATCGCTAATAAGATATTTGTTACAGCCAATATCATTGACCCCGGCCGTTCGGTGGCCTCGGCGGCATTCAGGGAAAAATATGCATTGGAGGAACATAAGTTCAAGGTATTGTTTGCAGGCCGCATTGTACGGGAGAAAGGGGTTTTCGCGCTGCTGCAAAGCATTCCCCTGCTTTCGTGTAAAGATAATTGCCAGTTTGTTTTTGTAGGGGATGGTCCGCACCTGCAGGAGTTGAAGCAACTGGCTGAAAAATTACAGCTAACGGCGTATACGCGTTTCCCGGGTTTTGTTCCCGATCATGAATGCGATCATTTTTATGCCAATGCCGATATGCTGGCTTTTCCTACTTACGATAATGAGGGTTTTCCGATGGCCCTGTTCAAATCGGTGGCCGCGGGTTTACCAGTCATCACTACCCGCATCAGGGCCGCCAAAGACCATTTAACAGCGCCGGATAATGTGTTGTGGGTTGATAAGGAGTCGGCTGAAAGCATAGCTACGGCGATAGCAACCTTATACAATGATCATGCATTACGCCATGCAATGGCCGAGAATAACCGGCAGATCGCAAAGCGGTTCACGCGCACCCAGGTATGCGCCGGTATGCATGAAGCAATGATGTCAATCAACCACTCATGATCAATATAACCCGCGTTCCGATACTTCGGATCCCCGCCCTGGTCAGGACTTCGGCGAGGCGCGCGCTCAGGACCTTTAGCGCAATGCGAACGGCCATCAGGCCACGTACTGAGCCTTCATCCTTTACTTTTAAGACAGCTGTATTACTGCTCGTCAAAACAACCCGGAAAATAGTCAACATGGCGATACTTAATGTGATCAGGCGAATGCGAGACCTTTTGCTGGTGAAAGTGCTGTACAGGCGCTATTCCATAGCAGCGGGCTTTCATGCCGGTTTACGGGTACGCATCTGGGGCAGGGATAAAGTAGTGATAGGGCGTAATTTTTATATTGGCAGGGATTCCTTCATAGAAGCAGATGTAATGATCGGTGATAATGTAATGTTCGGGAACCGTGTGGCCATTATAGGACGCTACGATCATCATTACCAGTTACCCGGTGTACCCATGCGCCTGGCCCCGCAAATACGCGATCCAAATTATAAATGGAAGGGGCTTGGCATGATAACTACCATAGAAAACGATGTATGGGTCGGTTATGGTTCAACCGTTATGGGCGGCATTACCATTGGTGAAGGAAGTATCATTGGCGCCGGTTCGCTGGTAACAAAAGATGTGGAACCTTATTCGATATATGCAGGCGTTCCCGCCAGAAAGGTAAGGGACCGTTTCGATAACCCCCAGGACCTTCAAACCCATCTGAAACTGGTTCAATCCAAATACTACGGTAAACTGTAAAGTTCATTCCAAAACACTTACGGGTATGGAAACAAAAAGCATTATCAATTTCGGTATAACAACAGGTAATTATTCTTCGTTCGTGAATCAGATCGTTACGATGGCGAATCAGAAGGAAAGCGCCAATGTGTGCGTGGCCAACGTACATATGTTCATTGAAGCCTACAAGGACAAATCGTTCAACAGTATCATCAACGATGCAACCATGGTAACGCCCGATGGGAAACCGCTTACCTGGGTGCTGCGTTATGTGTATGGTATCAGGCAGGACCGTGTAGCGGGTATGGACCTGTTGCCCGACCTGCTGCAGCAGATGATGCTGAAGAAACTGCCCGCGTTCTTTTATGGCGGTACACCCGCATTACTGGAGAAAACGGAGAATTACCTGAAGTATGCATATCCCGATCTGCCGGTTGCCGGAATGTACAGTCCGCCATTCAGGCCGGCCACCCGCGAGGAAGAAGATAAACTGGTTGAAAAAATAAACAGGTCAGGCGCTGCGGTTGTACTGGTGATCCTCGGCTGTCCCAAACAGGAGAAATGGATGGCATCGATGAAGGGAAGGATCAATGCCGTTATGATCGGAGTTGGCGGTGCACTGCCTGTAATGGTGGGTATGCAAAAGCGTGCGCCGGCCTGGTTACAACATATGGGGCTCGAATGGTTGTACCGGCTGATGCAGGAGCCACGCCGTTTGTTCAAACGTTATGTTGTAACCAATTCAATGTTCATATATCTCTTCTTTAAGAAGATATTCATGGTTCAGGGAGCGCGGAAATTGGAAATAAGGAATTAAGCATTAGAAATGAGGAAGGGAATACAGAAAACAGAAGAATATCGAATGTCCAGTTTTCAATGTCGAAGTGGAATACAGGAAATGAAAAAAGAAGAAGTAAAGATGTTTTTGTATTTGCCTGCAGCTTGCGGCGTGCAGCTTGCAGCTGTATTTTGTATTTGCTTTCGGCTTATGGCTTTCAGCTTTTCAACCTTTCAACTTATGAGGTATGAATAACCGTTTTTTGCGCCACCTGCAGCTTACATTGCTGGCAATGGACCTGGTGGCTATCAATATTGTGTTTTTTATTGCCCGGTTCTTTTTTCAGCGGGAAATGCTGATAGAGGCATATGTTGAATATACCTATTTTGGTATATACCTCAATGTTGCCTGGCTGGTAGTTGCTTTATCGGGCAATGTATATCATGAGCGGAATATCTTTTCATTTGAGATGTTCGCCGGGCGATCGACCCGCGCCTTTTTGTATTTCCTGCTCATGATCTGTGCGTTCCTGTTCTTTTCGCATTTCTTTATCATTTCGCGGTTGTTCATTGGCACCATTATCGTAGGAATTCCGTTATTGCTTACCTGCAACCGTTTTCTGTACCTGGCCGTATATCATTACTTTAAAAAGAAAGATTTCTTTCATAGCAAAGTGGTGGTGCTGGGGTATAACGATCTTTCGCGCAAGCTGGTCGATTATCTCGAAGAAGACGGCGTAAATAAAGAAGTGGTTGGTTATTGCGAAGAGCTGGAAAATATTCATGAGTTATCGCGTTACCCCATTCTCGGTAATATCAAAGGCGCGTTGGATGTGTGCAAACGGTATGGCGCAACTGAAATATATTCAACCATAGTGCCTGAACAAAATCCCGGTATCTACCGCCTCATCAAAGCGGCCGATCAGAACTGTATCCGGTTCCGGATCGTTCCCGATATCGGCGCGCTGGTAAAACGGCAGGTGTTTATCGATTACCTGAATGAGATCCCGGTGCTTTCGCTAAGGAAGGAACCACTCGATGATCTGGGCAATAAGATCAAAAAACGCATCTTCGATATTGTGGTGAGCGGTTTGGTCACCATTTTCATTCTTTCCTGGCTGATACCATTGATTGGCCTGCTGATAAAACTGGAATCAAAAGGTCCGGTATTTTTCCGGCAACAACGGAGCGGGCAGGATAACAAAAGCTTCTGGTGTTTGAAGTTCAGAAGTATGACGGTGAACGACAATGCGAACCTGGTGCAGGCAACGCGTAATGACGCGCGCATTACCAAACTCGGTAAATTCCTGCGGCGGACCAGCCTCGATGAATTTCCGCAGTTCCTGAACGTATTGATGGGCGATATGAGCATCGTTGGGCCCCGCCCGCACATGTTGAAACATACGGCCGACTATTCGAAGATCATCGATGAATATATGATCCGTCAGTTCCTGAAACCCGGTATTACCGGCTGGGCCCAGGTAAATGGGTTCAGGGGCGAAACAAAAACACTTGACCAAATGAAAAAACGTGTTGAGTACGACCTTTGGTATATGGAGAACTGGAACCTGTGGCTCGATTTAAAGATCATGTTCCTGACGGTATTCAACACTATAAAAGGAGAAGAAAATGCATTCTGAGACAAACGTAAATGTGACTAAGGATAATAGGTATCGTTTTGAATTATTTGGTAAAGTTTTTCTTTTTATCGTCATTCTCATAGCTACCGGAATATTTTGCGAATGGCCGAATTTTCATCCTGAACATTATTTCGGCGCCGGATACCATTGGTGGCTCGATATGATCTTTCATGGCGGCTATTATTTCGTGATCACTATATTGTTGTATATATTTTTCTGTAAGGGCCGATATAAATTCGTGTTTTGGATAGCCGTGCTGTTATCATCCTGGCTTTTTGAAATACTGCAGGGCTTCGTACCCGGCAGAACGTTATCGTTACTCGATATGACCAGTAATTTCCTGGGCATTTCGCTGGCTACGTTGATCTGTTCCCTTTTCTATAAATAAGCGTGTTCGCTTCTGTATTCCTTATCCTGTCATTTCCTGCTACTACGATTGCCTGCCATACCGGAACCGGTAATTCCTTTCCCAACCGACCGCATACATTCAGTTATTTTTTCCTGGTTCTTTTAATTTTATTATTTGGTGCCTGCATTTTAGTTCTTGCGATTTTGGTTTTTTGGGTTCTTGTGATTTCTAATTATGTAACCTGGTTTGCACAAGTCTTTAATGAAAAACAACTTTATCTGAATGATGAGATCAAGGGTCCTTTTTATTGTGCAGCTTCCACCGCCCATTCATGGCGTTACGGTCATGAACCAGTACACCATAGATAATCCCGGCTGGCGAACGAAGTATGATGTAAAGACGTTGCCGCTGCATTTTGGTCAAACACTGGATGATATAGGTAAGATAACGCCGTTGAAAATGTTTCACCTGATAGGATTTATTTTCAGGCTGTGCCGTATTCTCATTACATTCAGGCCCTCTCTCGTATATTTCACGATCGTGCCAACAGGAAAAATATTTTACCGCGATGCGCTGTTCACCATGCTTATAAAGATCTTTTGCCGGCGGGTCGTATTTCATTTGCACAAGAGGGGGATTGAAGAAATGGCCGCCGGTTCGCGCCACAAACGCTGGCTGTTACGGAAAACATTTAAAAATGTGGCATGCATCTGTTTGTCGCGGAAACTGACGGCAGATATCCGTACGGTATATGAGCCGGAACCTTTTGTGCTGCCCAATGGCATCGAGATCGTGAATAACGGATTAATTGAACGGCACAATACGCCGCCGCGGATCCTGTACCTGTCGAACCTGGTAAAAAGCAAGGGCATAGAGGTGTTCCTGCAAAGCCTTGCCGATCTGCATAAACAGGGTTGCCGTTTTCAGGCGAGGGTAGTAGGGGCGCCGGTTGATTATTCCATTGAACAAACAAAAGCATTTTGTGCCGGTGCGGGTATCGCCCACCTGGTTGATGTAACCGGGCCAAAGTTCGGCAGGGATAAATTCAATGAACTGGAAAGGGCCGATATCTTCGTCCTTCCTTCGTTTACCGAATGCGTTCCCTTATCGATCCTGGAAGCCATGCAGTTTGGGTTGCCGGTAGTGGCTACCAGTGTGGGCGGTATTCCCGATATTTTGCAGGAAGGCGTAAATGGATTGCTGGTGCCGCCCGGCAGTTCAAAAGATTTGACCGCGCGGTTAAAACAGTTAATAGTTGATAAGGACATTCGTTTGCAAATGGGCCATAGCGCCCGTGAACGTTTCATGCAGAAATATACACTTTCAAAATTTTACGAAGGGTTGACCGGTATTTTTGAACAGGTATTGAAGGGGAAGATGCACATGTAAGAAAGTGGCGCTTCAGTGTTGGGGATTTACTATATTAGTGGCAGGAACAAATACCCGATACATCATGAAGCTATATAAAACAGGCAAAGGAATACTGTTACAGTTTAAAGATGAATATTATATATTGCAGCACGACTGGGATAAACTGGTCAACCGCGATAATTTATATTCATTTCTGCTGGAAGAATATTTAAATGGCAAAAAGGTAAGCACCGAACAGGCGGAGGAATGGCGTAGTGAATATTTATTGCCGCCCATTGGTTCGCAGGAAGTATGGGCCGCCGGTGTTACCTATTTGCGCAGCCGCGATGCGCGTATGGAAGAATCGAAAGATACCGGCGGCGCCGATTGTTATCAGCGGGTATATGAGGCCGAACGCCCCGAATTATTCTTTAAATCATTGCCGCATCGCGTAGTTGGCCACCTGCAAACGGTGTACATCCGTAAAGATTCTGCCTGGGATGTGCCGGAGCCTGAACTGGCTTTATACATCAATGCCGCAGGCGTTATACAGGGTTATACTATTGGTAATGATATGAGCTCGCGAAGCATCGAGGGCGAGAACCCCCTGTACTTGCCGCAGGCCAAGGTGTACGACAAAAGCGCCGCATTGGGTCCCTGCCTGTACGTTAGCGAACACCCGATCCCCATCGATACGGGTATACATATGACCATTCATCGCAATTCGGTGAAAATGTATGAAGGGAATACCACGCTTAAACAAATGAAACGCCAGTTGCCTGAGCTTGTTTCCTACCTGTACCGCGAATGTGATTTTGCTACCGGTTGTTTCCTGATGACCGGCACCTGCCTGGTTCCACCCACCGATTTCACTTTACAAAGCAACGACGAGGTTACCATCAGCATCGACGGCATTGGCACCATGGTTAATTATGTAGCAGTTAAGGGCGGGCGCTAACGGATACAGAAATACCATACCCATCCCATATATACCGGTTGAAAGAATAACTGCGAAATATTATAGAAGTTGGGCTTGATGCCCGCTACATAAATATTTGCGGGAAAAACGGCTAACAGTAATAACAGCAAACCATATGCTGCCCATGTACGGGTGGCAGTAAACAAAAGTAAAATGCCCAGGATGATCTCGGCCGCGCCGCTGAAATAATTCATTGCGTGCCGGTATGGCCAGTGTGGCGGGATCATCGCTTCAATTTTTTCCGCTTTCGCGAAATGACTTATACCTACCAGTACAAACATTACCATCAGTGCAAACGCACCTTTATCGTTTAGGGTGGGCAGCCAGGCGCCGCCGGATAGCCGGCTGATTAAAAAGCCTGTTCCAAAAAAAAATAAAATGCCGGTCATGAATGCCATACGATATTATTGAGCATTCAAAATTGGCCCATATATGCGTCAAATACGATAACCCGCGACAAAAATGCACGCCGGTTTCTTAACATAGGTTAACGTTTTTGAGCCAGTTTATTTCGTATGCGGCTGAGGCTGGGCGCCTGAATACCAAGATAGGAGGCGATATAGTGTTGCGGCAGGCGATCCAGGATATGCGGTTGTGTTTCCAGCAGTTCGATATACCTTTCTTCTGCGGTCTTTAATAACAGCGATTTGTATGAGTTCATGGCCACCAGGTAAACGTATTCTGCAATAAGGCGGCCGAATTTTTCATACTGCGCCCCCATTTTATACAGTGCCTGCATTTTATCATACGACAGGCAGAATACTTCACTGTCTTCCAGCGCTTCTACATTATTGGCTGCAGGTTTGCGGCTAAGAAAACTTTCATAATCACCGATCCATTGTCCCTCAAACATAAAATGACCCGTTTGTTCGCGTTCTTTATATGTAAAAAACATCCTGAACGCACCTTTAAAAACCACCGCCATTTCACTGGCCACCTGGCCTTCCCGCACAAAGAATTCATGTTTGGCAATCGTGCGGTTTTCGAGGCGGCTGATAAAGGCGATCATTTCTTCCTCGCTCATCGCGGGCATAATACGTTGTAAAGATTGTTTGATGACGGTGAACATGGCTGCAAGTTACCTTTTTCCTTATCTTGCTATATGCACAAAATATTCACCGCATTCATCCTGCTGATAAGCGGAACAACGATTGCCCAAACCGGAGTACGCATATCAACTGCCGGCAAAGGTTGGGCCGCCAATTCCGTCAATACCGTTATTTTCCGGCATAATTCCCTCACCAGCTATAAAAATACCCAATACATAGCCTATTATGATTCCGCCCAGCGGCTGGTGATCGGCAAACGCACCATTGGTGCTGCCAAATGGAAATTACAGACAACGCCTTACAGCGGGAAAGCAACCGACGCGCACAATACCATCAGCATAATTACCGATGGTGAAGGTTATCTGCATGTTTCGTGGGACCATCACAATAATGAATTGCGTTACGCCCGCAGTGTAAAACCGGGTTCGTTAATGCTTACCGATAAATTACCAATGACAGGTAAGAAGGAAAACAAGGTTACCTATCCCGAGTTTTACCGGCAGCCCGATGGCAACCTGTTGTTCCTGTACCGCGATGGCGGCAGTGGCAATGGCAACCTGATGCTGAATCATTACGATACCAAAACAAAACAATGGACGCAACTGCAGAACGGCTGGATCAATGGCGAGAACCAGCGAAGCCCGTACTGGCAAATGGCGATCGATAAAACCGGTACCATCCATATTTCATGGGTATGGCGCGAGAGCCCCGATGTGGCCAGCAATCACGACATGTGTTATGCGCGCTCGAAAGATGGCGGCCATACCTGGGAGAAGAGCACCGGTGAAAAATATACGCTGCCCGTTACCGCTGCATCGGCAGAATATGCCAGCCGCATTCCGCAAAACAGCGAGCTGATAAACTCCACTTCCATGAGCACCGATGATGCCGGACGCCCGTTCATTGCAACCTACTGGCGCGATACCGGTGCCAAGGTTCCCCAATACAGAATGGTATATAACGACGGGCAGCAATGGATTACGCAGCAGGTATCGGCCCGCACTACACCCTTCTCCTTATCGGGCGGGGGTACCAAACGCATTCCTATGTCGCGGCCACAAATTGTAGTGCGGAACAGTAACGGCGCAGTGCAGGCCATTCTTATTTACCGCGATATCGAGCGGAATGAAAAGGTTACCCTGGCCATTTGTAAAGATATCAACCAGCGGCGGTGGGAGCTAAAAGACCTTACCGAAACATCTGTTGGCTTATGGGAACCCAGTTATGATAAAGAGATGTGGAAGAATAAACAGGAATTGCATTTGTTTGTTGAACGGGTTGAGCAGGGCGATGGGGAAACCACCAGGGCCATTCCGGCACAGGACGTGCAGGTAGTGGAGTGGAAACCGGGAAATTAAGGTGATAATTGAAATTCAGGCTAACGATTGATTAACATTTGCGACAGCAGGTTAACTTAATACATCTTAAAAAATATGTAACATGATCGTACTGGACAACGATGTACAAAAAATAATTGTGCAGCATGCCGTGGATACCTATCCCGATGAATGTTGCGGTTTTTTATATGGAAGTGAGGACAGTAATGGCCGGCGGATCATAACGCAGGCGCAGGTGGTAAAGAATGTAAAGGAAGGGGATAAACGCCGGCGGTTCGAAATTTCGCCGCAGGATTATATAGCGGCGGAAAAATATGCGGAAGAACAACAGCTTGAATTGCTGGGAGTTTATCATTCGCATCCCGATCACCCGGCCATTCCATCGGAGCATGATCGCGCGGCCGCGCAACCGTTCTTTTCCTATCTCATTATATCGGTGAATAATAAGGAACCGGGCGCCATCAGGTCGTGGCGGTTGAATGATGACGGGCAGTTTGAAGAAGAGAACAATCATCTTATTGCTTATTGAAGATTGCATATTGAAGATTTAATGCAGTATGATGGGCAAGCTGAAAGCCTAAAGGCGAAAGCCAAAAGCGGAAAACCAAAGACGCAAGGCTGAAAGGCAAAAACACAAAGCCAAAGATTTAAGTGAATGTTGTATTTGCTTTAGCCTTTAACCTTTAACCTGCTCCACATTAAACCTTATTGCTACAATCTTGTAATTATCTTACTATGAGCACGCAAGTAACCTTTTCAAAAGAAGAACTGGCCCGGTACAACCGGCACATCATAATACCCGAATTCGGACTGGCCGCGCAGCAAAAGCTAAAAGCAGCCAAAGTGCTGGTGGTTGGCAGTGGCGGCCTGGGTAGTCCGGTTTTATTATACCTGGCCGCCGCCGGTATTGGCACCATCGGTATTGTTGACTTCGATGTGGTTGACGACAGCAACCTGCAACGCCAGGTGCTCTTCGGTGTAAACGAAATAGGCAAACCAAAAGTAGAAGCCGCCAAAGCACGCCTGCAGGCGTTGAACCCGCATATTGAGTTTGTGCTGTACAACACACAACTAACTTCAAAAAACGCATTGGACATCATAAAAGATTACGATGTGGTGGCCGATGGCACCGATAATTTTCCCACCCGCTATCTCGTAAACGATGCCTGTGTGCTGCTGGGAAAACCGAACGTGTATGCTTCCATCTTCCAGTTTGAAGGACAGGTAGCTGTTTTCAATTACCGCAGGGCCAGTGGCGAATTTGGACCGAACTACCGCGACCTGTATCCGACCCCGCCGCCACCGGGACTGGTGCCCAGTTGCGCGGAAGGCGGTGTGCTGGGCGTATTGCCCGGGATCATTGGCAGTTTGCAGGCGCTGGAAGTAATAAAAGTGATAACGGGGGTAGGGGAGCCGCTGGCAGGCCGCTTTTACATTTTTGACGCGTTGAGTTTCGAGAGCCGCACCTTCAATATTTCGCGCCGCGATGATAACCCGTTAAATGGTAAGAACCCCACTATAACCCAGCTGATCGATTATGAACAGTTCTGCGGTGTAAAGGCAGTAGAAAAGCCGGTAAAAGAAATTACGCCAAAGGAACTGTACGAGCTGCAGGTAAAAGGCGAGCCGTTTCAACTCATAGACGTTCGCGAACCTTATGAATACGATATTGTGAACATCGGCGCCGAATTAATCCCCCTGGCTACTGTGGTGGAGCAGGCTGGAAAGATCAGTAAAGATCAACCTGTGATCGTTCATTGCAAAATGGGCGGCCGCAGCGCCAAAGCCATTCGCGAACTGGAAGAAAAATACGGGTTCACGAATTTGTATAACCTTAAAGGCGGTATTATCGCCTATATCGATGACGTGAAGCCCGAATTGTCGAAATATTAAATATTACCAGTTCACTGCTTATTAATCAAAGATCCATTGAATAACAGACTGCTTCTTTAATGTAATTG
The DNA here is from genome assembly GCA_966211305.1 of uncultured Niastella sp. Lineage (GTDB taxonomy): Bacteria > Bacteroidota > Bacteroidia > Chitinophagales > Chitinophagaceae > Niastella. The sequence goes on along the minus strand of CBIHPC010000016.1, from coordinate 23,443 downwards.
CCGCTTCTGCCTGCAGGTTATGATACACCGGCATGCCGGCGCTTACCTGGCCAAGCCCGGTACTGTCCGGTTCAATTACAACCAGATATCCTTTACCTGCCTCTGGTATCAGGGAAGCGTATTTTATGCTGCTATTTATAATCATTGCGTGTCCCGGTGCTTTTGCTATTTTGATTACCACCCTGCTTGCCTGTAACCGGTTTTGCGCAATCGGTTCGTCATAATATCCCACCGCTGTTACTTTTTCACCTGCATTAATATTGGGAAAAATTTTTACAATGGTATCCCCTGCAGCGACTGCGCCGGCATTAAACACGCCGCTATTAGGGTATACGGTATAGCCCGTACAGGGCGCAATTAAAAAGCTGATCGATTGCTCAGGTGTTGAAATAACTAATAATGTATCGCCTTTTTTCACGCTTGCCTTCTTTGACACATTATTTATTAATACAGTACCGCTTTGCTGTGCAACCGCAATAACTGGGGCTTCATTTCCAAGTGTAACCGTTAAGCGAATGGTTTGGTTATAGGGAATTACGGCAGCAAGACCCAGTAATGCAGCCATTCCCAGGGTAACTGCCAGCACACCCCATTTCATTAACCAGCCGGGCGCTCTGTCTAAAACGTCCTGGTTGAAATTATCCCTGATTTCAATTTCTTCCTCCATTGGTAATGGGAATTTAAATTTATTATTTACACGCCAAGCTCCAGCTGGTTTTTTACCAGGTTAAAATAAGAACCTTTTATTGATATGAGTTCTTCATGATCGCCTGCTTCTATGATCCTTCCGCCTTCCATCACCAGTATCTGGTCTGCATTTCTGACTGTACTTAAACGGTGTGCCACAATCACCACGGTTTTATTTCTAAAAAACTGTTGCAGGTTGTCAATGATTGTACGTTCGTTGTTGGCATCCAGTGCATTGGTTGCTTCATCAAAGAAAATGAATTCCGGATTTTTATATACGGCCCTTGCTATGAGTATCCGTTGTTTCTGGCCCTGGCTCAGGCCCATGCCGTCGGCACCGATCTTTGTATTATAGCGCAGGGGGAGCGTTTCAATGAAATCTTTGATGTTCGCTACTTTAACGGCATGTAATAATCTTTTTTTATCTATATCATCGAAACCCAGGGTAATGTTTTTGGCAATGGTATCGGAAAAAATATACCCGTCCTGTAAAACAACACCACATTTGCTTCTCCAGTAATCTTCGTTGATCGTGTTCAGGTTCAGGCTACCTATTGAAATAGAACCGGTAGACGGCTCATAAAACTTTAAAAGTAATTTTAACAGCGTTGTTTTACCGCTGCCGCTAAGTCCGACAATTGCGGTTACACGGCCTTTGGGTATGGTGATGGATATATTGTTTAATACGTTGAAGTAGTGAGTGCCTTCATATTTGAATCCAAGATGTTTTATAATGATGGAATCATTTGTAAATTGTTCATCGGCTGTGATCAGGTTATGAGCGGGCAATGCATGCTCTTCTGTAGCATGAATTTCGCCAATGCGCTCAATACTGATCCGGGCATCCTGGTATGAGTTCAGAAAATCAAGGAGGTTAAATAATGGTACGTTCAGCTCACCTACAATAAATTGTACGGCAAGCATTTCGCCCAGCGACATCCTGTTGTTTATTACGAGCCCCGAACATATGAACGTTGTTGTAATATTTTTCAGTGTGTTTATTGATTTGGCGCCCACCCGTTGAAATTGCTCCAGGGAGAGGTATTTTACATTTACCCTGAACAAACGTGCCTGAATCGTTTGCCATTCCCAGCGTTTATGCCTTTCCGCATTTTGCAGTTTAATATCATGCATGCCGTTAATGATCTCTACCAGTTTCGATTTATTGCTGGCCTGTTCGGCAAAACGCTTGTAATCGAGTTGTTTTCTTTTTCGCTGAAAATAGTATATCCAGCTTATAAATAATATACCGCCGGTAATATATACCGTAAAGATCATGAGGCTGTAATATATTAGCAGGGCGGTAAAAACAAAAAAGGTAAATATCGACAGAATGAACCGGAATGTGCCGTTGGTCAGGAAATCCTCGATCCGTTTGTGATCATCAATCCGTTGCAACAGGTCGCCCGCTATACGGGTATCGAAAAACCGGAGCGGTTTGCGCATCAGCTTTTTCAGGAAGTCGGAGATGATAGAAACGTTAACCCGGGTGCCTACATATAATAGTGTCCAGCTTTGGACCATTGAAATAATGGTTTCACTGATAAAAATAACTATCTGACCTATTAGAATAAGGTATATGTAATTGATATCACGGTTGCCTATACCTGTGTCTACAATGCTTTGGGTAAGTATAGGGAATATTAATTGTAATATGGTACTTACTACCAGACCGATGCCGAGGTTGACAAGCGCTTTTCTGTGTTTTTTAAAATGTGATAACAGGTACCTGAAACCGGCTTTTGTTTGATCGGGCGGCCGCGCTTCATTTTCCTTTTCATAAAATGCGGTTGTTGGTTCCAGAACGATCAGTATACCGAGGTCCTCACCTTTTTCCTGTTCGCTTACCCAGTTATGCAGGAAATCTTTCTTTTCGATCTTTTGTTTCCCCGATTCAGGATCGGCTATATATACATGTTTTTTAGTGATCTTATATATTACTATAAAGTGATTTTGTTTCCAGTGCGCAATGCAGGGCAACTGAACCTGTTTCTCAAGTACAGCGAATGGCGCCTTCAGTGCAACGGAGTTAAACCCCAGTTGTTCGGCAGCGTTATTGATGCCGAGAACAGATACCCCTTCTTTCCCAATGTTGCAAAGTTCCCTTAAATAGGTAAGAGAGTATTCTTTTCCGTAATACCGGGCAATCATTCTGATGCAAGTAGGACCACAGTCTTTTGCATCTAACTGTCTGTAGTAGGTGAAGGTATTTGGGTATAATTGCATCTATGGCATGATAAGAGTGATAAATAAATCGCTTGTCTGTTATGGTTACAAATAAATATCCATAAATTTAGTATCATTTAATCAATTTCATTAACCAATCAATCTTTGTTTTATGAATCAGGAAAAAGATGTAAAAAAGGTAGATCCTAAAGAATTCCTTGGCGCAAAAGTAATTTCTCCGCTTGAGCAGGAAAAATTAGTTGGCGGAACTTCTTCTGCTGCCAAAGAAAAAGAAAAGGAGAAAGAAAAAGAAAAATCAGTGGCTTAGTCGCTGAAAAGCAGATTGGCAGGCTGCCAGTCTGCTTTCTTTCCGGTATCAACCTATAAATCTTTCTTATGATCAATAAAACGCATGTTGCCAGGGAGTTTGTGCGTGAAACGGAACGTAGTAATGAAAGCACTGGAGAGGGAACGCACACGCGTATCTTCCATATGCAATCGTCAGATGCAGATGATAGCCACGTGCATATGCTTCACTACATTCATTCATTTGATGCCGTCTTAACTGCCGGCATAAACGAATTGATAACCGGCGCGTTGGGGAAGGAACTGCCCGGCACTCCCAATGAAAAAAGATGGGATGCCATCCCCGGCGTTGAAAACACCGGTGGCATTTTGTCTATTTCACTTTTGCAGGGTACTATTACCATCAATTTTACTGACCATACAGCGCAGGGCTCGCAATGCATTGAATTATTAAAAGCACTGATAAGTAAAATTGACGGGCAGCTTCAAACATCCTGAAATCTTTAAAATGCCTGATTATGTTAACAGAAAACAGGGTTGCCGAAACGCATAACACGAAAATGACTGCTGCGTGGTGGGATGACTTCCTTATAAAATGCAGGAACTTTACAGAAACGATCGTTATAGAGAACGTATTGTCTGACCAGGATTGTGACGAAATGACCAGCATGACGCTGGGGGCGGTGCGGGAAATTTGCAACCGCCAGATCTGTGATTATGACTTCAGATTTTACCTGGGTGCCGAAAGTATGGATGACGAGTATCTCAGGAATAAGATCTTTCCTTTTCCGCCCATGCCCGGTGAAAGCCTGACCGGGTGGGCTAACCGCGTATTCCCGGGATTAAAGTTTGGGATCATATTGAACTACGGGGAGAAGTTCTCGCCATTGCTTGCAGAAACCATTGGACGGTATGCCAATCCGTTACTTGAAAAAATAGGAATACCTGTAAATGGTACCTGTATAACAATATTTATTGGCAATTACGGGTATACACCCCTGGGTATTCACCAGGATCATAAAGGCGAGAATGTTGTTCATTTTCATCTGGGGCCCGGCGGCAAAGTAATGTATAATTGGGAAGCAGATGATTTTAAGAAGCGGGGCGGCCATCAGAACTATATGGAGGTGGAAGCCATGTTGCCCTATGCCACTTCCTTTCCGTTCAAAAAGGGTGACTTATTCTATATGCCCTGGGATAAGTTTCATATCGGGTATTCAGATGAATTGTCAATAGGGGTTACCTTATGGTTCAATAATATAACCCGGAAGAAAATGATCAACAAGCTGATAAACGCCATTCAGCTGCAGTACGTTGACCAGGACGATGATACCATTACCAGGCCCGAGCGTAATCTGGCAACGCTGCAGGGATTCACAGAAATAGAATCCCTGTTTAAAATGGATGAACACATCAGTACCCTGCCTGTAGGGGATTTCTTTAAATACAATTACCAGGAATATATGCGGGCCCTTTTCAGCAATGCCGGCTGGCGGTCCCGGCCTTTGTCGCTTGAGCAGGAAACCGGCTATGACGAAAACGATTTTGAACACCTGCGTAAACAATGGATACAGCGTATTGCTCCATTTACGCTTCATCATAAGATCAGTACCGATGGGGGCAGGTTATTTATTTATTGCCGGGCCTCGAAGGTTGAAATAAATTATCATCCCGCATTGATAAAGATTATTGAACAGTTAAATACAGGCGAGTGTTTTTTGGTGGAGGACCTCATTGCCGGTTTGGTAAAGGAATGGCCTGAAGAAGCCGGGTTGTATTTTCTTTCATTATTGTATAACAAACGCGGAATACAAATAGTAAAAAGATAGTAACATGAATGCAACAAGTGATGCAACGCATGCTGAAAATATACACGCACCGGTAATTGCCCTCAACGACAGTTGGTGGAGTAAGTTTCTTGTGCAAACCGGTGATTTCAGGGATACCACGGTAATTAAGGATGCCATTTCAGGAATGGAGTGCCGGGAAATGAATGGTATGGTGGCAAAAGCCATCAGGGAAATTTGCCGGGCAAAGACAGATAAATATGGTTTCAGGGTATTTGCAGACGGTGTACGGGTAAGTGGAGAAGACCTTGAACAAATAGTTTTTCCCAACCCGCCTGAGCCGGGTGAAGAGTTGCAGGACTGGGGTATGCGCCTGTTCCCCGGTAAGAAATTCGGTATGATCATTAACTCGGGTGAAAAATTTAGCAACGAGCTGGCAAAACAGATCTCGATATATACAGCTCCCCTGCTTGAGAAAGCAGGAATACCCCTTAACGGGTTGCATTCAACTATTTTTGTGGGTAATTACGGGCTCACACCACTTGGCATACACCAGGACCACCGGGGGGCTAATGTGATCCATTTTCACCTGGGGCCCGGCGAAAAGATCATGTATACATGGAATGAAAAGGTGTTCAACCAATTGCTGGCCGGAAGAAAAAAGAAGGATGTGCCCATAGAGGAGTTATTGCCACATGCCAGCAGGTTTCCATTTGGAAAAGGTGATATTTATTTTATGCCATGGGACCAGTTTCATATTGGCCATGCCGATGAGTTTTCGATAGGAGTAACGCTGTGGTTCGATAACCATGTGCGCAAACAGGTGTTGAACAACCTGCTTGAATCGGTACGTATTCAGTACCTGAACATGGAAGATACGTCCATTACATCGCCCGAAAAGGATTTTTACCAGTTGAAAGGATATGCCGATATAGATGCTATGCTTAAATTAGAGCCGCATCTGGCAAAGGAAACATTCCCTGCATTTTTGAAGATCGTATATGAAGAATATATGATGTCTTTATTCAGTAACCAGGGCTGGAGCACCCGACCCTTATCGCTGGCAGAGGAAAAAAGCTATGATGAGAACGATTATGGATACCTTGCCAATGCAGAAGTGGTGATCGCACATCCGTTCAGGTTGTTATATAAACATTTGCCCGGTATTCAAAAGGTACAGGTGTTCGCCCGCGGGTCGAAACTGGAATTCAATTATCACGGGGAGATCATTCAACTTATCGATAAATTGAATGAAGGCGCCGCAGTGAACGTGTCGGCGCTCACCGCCCAGGTATTCAGTGACCTTCCTGCAGAGGTAGGCCTGTATATATTGTCTTTGCTTGTAAATAACAGGAGCATTGAAGTATTAGCCGGTTAAGCAAAATGTACCCAATATATGTTAAACGAAAAGGCACAACATGCTTTTACAAACCGATGGTGGAAGATGGATACAGGCGCGCGTTTATTTGTTAAGAGTATTACTAACCGTTACGGCTATCGTTACATGGTGCTCCCTGTTTTCACAACACGGGAAGCCTAACCGGCTTAGCGGGGTGGTTTATGATGGCGTGTTGCGAAGACCACTGGCTGGCGTAACCATTGCCCTGACGGCAGAGCCCGGCGGCAAAAAGCAACGGAATGTTATAACCGATTCATCGGGCCGGTTTATTGTTGACTCAATACTTCCGGGTTCCTGGGAACTAAACGTTTCTGGCATTGCCTACAAGCCATTGCTGCAAACCATTTCAATGCCCGATGCCGACAAGGTACTCGATACCATCTTCCTGGCTGGCAGGGTTACAACATTGAAGGAAGTTACCGTATCGTCGAAAAAGCCTTTAATTGAAAGGCATATCGATAAACTGGTGCTGAATGTGGAGAGCTCTCCGCTGGCAGCCGGTGGATCGGTGATGGATGTATTGCAAACATCGCCGGGTGTATCGGTGAATGACAACGTGATTTCACTGAAAGGGAAAAAAGGTGTGACCATAATGATCGATGGGCGGCCAGGCACTCTTTCTTCTACTGATATGGCCAATATATTGCAAAGCCTGCCGGCCGGTTCAGTGGCCAGGATCGAAATCATTGCCAATCCTTCTGCCCGCTACGACGCGGCAGGCAATGGCGGTATTATCAACATAATTACAAAGCGCACCCGGTCGCAGGGTTTCAACGGCACCCTTAACGCTTCGGCTGGTTTTGGAGTATATCCGAAATATAATGGGGGTGGTAATTTAAATTTTAAAAAAAATAAGCTTAACCTGTTTGGTAATTATTACATTAATCGCAGTACGGGTTTTAATCGTTATACCAGCCACCGCTATATTGATAGTATCTTATTCGATGAAGCCGGAAGGGCAAAAAACCATCGTACGGCGCACAACTACCTGGTGGGCATGGACCTTGCAACGGGGAAAAAAAGTACCATAGGTTTTTCAATGACCGGCAATATCTCAGACAGCCGGTTTAATGAAGATTTCAATACCAGTTTTATAAATAAGGCGAAAGATTCTTCTTTGCTCGTAAATAATCTTACCAATTCCGACTACAACAATATGTCATGGAACCTGAACCATGATCTGCGGTTAGACACACTGGGAAAATTATTGTCAACCAATATTGATTATTCCCGGTTTATTTGGCATACCAGCGGGTTGTACAATAACACATGGCTGAACCTGCAGGAAGAGCCCATACGGGATCCCGAATCGCTTCGTAACAACAGCCGGGTGCTAATAAAGATTGCCAGCGCCAAAATGGATTATACGCAGCCGGTAAAAGGAAAAAATTTTACAATTAACGCCGGCGTTAAAGCCAGCTGGGTGCGTACCGACAGCGACATTCAGTTCGACAGAAAAAAAGGTGCGGGATGGGAGCAGGATGAAGGACGAACCAATCATTTCGTTTTTGACGAATACATAACGGCGGGTTATCTGAATATGAACAGGAAGATAAGGGAGTACGAATTTCAGATCGGCTTACGGGCCGAACATACCCATAACAAAGGGAATTTACTTACCGGAGGCATCACCAACAGCAATGATTATCTTAAATGGTTTCCCACTTTTTATATTAACAAAAAATTGAAGCACTCGCAGTCGGTAAGTTTTTCCTATGGAAAAAGGATCAACCGGCCTTCTTATGAAGACCTGAACCCGTTCATTTATTACAACTCGCCCTATTCATTTTACCAGGGCAATTCTTTTTTACGTCCTGAACTCAGTAATAACTTCGAATTAGGGTATTCGCTCAATGATGAATTGCTGGTTTCTTTCAGTTACAGCCATACCAAAGATTATTTTACCTATTTGAGTTACTTAAACGATGTAACCAGGGTTACCAAAGAAACTATTAACAATTTCAGGCGCTATATCAGTTATGGTACCAGCATTTCGTATGAAAAAGAGGTGGCGGCATGGTGGAACGTATCGGCCAACCTGGATGTATACCATGAAACATTCAATTCTTTTTACCTTACGCAGGACTTTAAAAGGTCCATTATAAGTTTGGATGGAAATCTTACATCAGCGTTTTCATTTGAAAAGAATAATTCTTTTGTAATAACCGGTATTTACCGTTCTCCCACCATTGATGGCATAAAAAAAAGATATACCCGGTACCGTGTAGATGCCGGATATAAGAAAAGCTTCCTGAATAAGAACCTCATTTTAAAACTGGCAGTACGGGATATTTTTTATACGTACAGAAATAACGGGATCAACCGGATCGAAAATCTGAATGCCGAGTTTTTCAACCGGGGCGATACAAGAGTATTCTCCATTGACCTTACCTATAAATTCGGTAATCAAAAATTAAAAGCGCGCAAACCCGACCGGGGAAACAATGACGAACTTAAGCGTATAAAAGGGCTTGATTAAGGCCGGGAACTTATACTATTTAACTGAATTTCTAAATCAATGGGCCGGCGGGTCTTCAACCGTCTTTCGTTTCATTCTCGCCAAAAACTTCTGCCTTATAACAGTTTCCGTAGCCGGTATATTTTGCATTTTACTTTCCAGCCAGCTAATGATATCGAGGTAGGCAAAAGCACGGGTCTCGAACCGGTTGGCCTTTAACTGTTTTAACTGTTCAAGCAGTTTGGCAAACTCCGGTTTCAATTGCCGGGGCGATAAATGGAAGGTTCTGCGTAAAAAGCGGAAGATCTCTTCTTCCACCACGCTGAGGTTGCCCATTTTGGCCATAAACCGGTAAACCGATTTGAACAGGTATTCCAGCAACTGGAAATTACCCAGTTCATAATGCGCTATCAGGTGCAGCAGGCGGCTGTAACATTGCAGATCGGTGCGCAGGTCAACCTTCCAGTTGATGATCTTATTGAGGTAATCGATGGCTTTTTCGTAATGGCCGCTTCCAAAGTACAGTGAAGCGATCTTATAGTAGAACACCAGAATGCGGTGCCGGTCGAGGTAGATCTCGTATTCCTTCAGCTTTTCTTCAATATAGGGCACCAGTGTAAGTCCTTCCGTAAAGGTGCCCTCCATAAAATGTTTGTTGATCTTGCTTACGTTCAGGTAAACAAAGGTCTGTATGCGGTTATTATGGTTGTTCTGCACCAGGTCACTTTGGGCAAAGGCCTCGAATTTTTCCAGTGCTTCCTTCAGCTTGGTGTAGTTCTGCAAATCGAAATGGGCGCCCATGAGGTTGTGCATGCCCTTGATATAGTGGGCGGTTTCCACCTCTATCATAAAGGGTTCTTTTTCAAATAGTTCTACCCATTTTTGCGTATAGCGGTAGTATAACAGGAAATCCTGGCGTATGAAGGCGTACCAGCAGTAGCTTTGGTAGCGGTACAGGCGCTCATAAAAACCCCTGGCTTCATCGGCCCCGGGCGGGTAATGCTGGTCGAAGAACTGCTTAATTTCCCGTTCGTCGTTCTCATCGCGGGCATGGCCGTGTTTTATGTACCAGCTATACAGCAACAGCGACAAATTGCTCAGTTTGCTTACCATTACCAGTCGGCGGTTGGTTTCATCAACATCGCATACAAGCTGTTCGGCACGGTCGGTCATACTGCGCGTAATGTGCAGGGCCTCAATCTTTTTCTCAAAAAAAAGCACCTGTAAAAGATAGGTAACCTGGTTATTTACGCGGGCCAGCTCCTTCATGCGGTCGAGCATCTTCAGGCTTTGGTGGTACAGCCCCTTGTTGTACAGGATGCGGGCATGGTCCATCATCTCATGCAGTTGAATATCGATGTTGTTCTCATTCTTTATGAGGCGTAAACTGCTGAGGATCTGTTTGTATAAATGGGCCTTTATGTTCGAGAGCTGTTGCTTTTTCAGGTCCCTGCTTTTGCTCAATAGTAAATTTTCGTCGTAATTATCCATCTTATCGAGGGCGTCAAATAGCTGCACTATCTTCAGGTTCTCACTTGAAGAATTGCGTTGAACATACAGCTTAAAATTGCGCTTTTCCGACTTTTCCAACGACTTTATCAGTTGGAACAAGGCATCTGTAGAACGGTTGGGCATCGTAATCGAAAATCATTAAAGTGCTTGACCAACAAGGGTTTTAGCCAGGTTGGCACGCTTTAAAGTATGTAAATTAGGTACAAATTTGGTTTTTGCAATTTAATAAACAGGAATAATTTCGGAGCAGCAGGTTGTTTTTCTCATTACTAGCAAGCAACATAAAATCGAACAGCCTGCTTTTTTAATAAAATCCTACTTTATAGAGATAAATACCTATGCCAAAGAACAAAGTCTATATTTTCGACACAACATTGCGCGACGGCGAACAGGTGCCAGGCTGTAAATTAAACACAAAAGAGAAGATAGAAATTGCTTTGGCCCTGGAAGAGCTGGGTGTAGATATCATCGAAGCCGGCTTTCCTATTTCATCTCCCGGCGACTTTAAAAGCGTGAGTGAAATTGGTTCAGTGATCAAAAATGCAGTCATATGTGGTCTTAGCAGGGCAGTGCAAAAGGATATTGAAGTGGCGGCCGAGGCGTTAAAAACCGCCAAAAGGCGCCGGATCCACACCGGTATCGGAACTTCCGATTTCCATATCAGATCGAAGTTCAATTCAACCCGCGAAGACATTCTTCAACGTGCTGCACAGTGCGTTAAATGGGCGCGGAACTTTACCGATGACGTTGAATTTTATGCCGAAGATGCAGGCCGTACCGATAATGAGTACCTGGCGCGCGTAGTAGAAGCGGTTATTGCCGCCGGCGCTACAACGGTAAACATACCCGATACAACAGGCTACTGCCTGCCGCATCAATATGGTGAGAAGATCGCCTACCTCATCAACAACGTGCCCAATATCGACAAAGCGGTGATCAGCTGCCATTGTCATAATGACCTCGGGCTGGCAACAGCCAACTCAATTGCCGGGGCCATGAACGGGGCACGCCAGATAGAGTGTACGATCAACGGTTTGGGCGAAAGAGCTGGTAACACCTCACTCGAAGAAGTGGTGATGGTGATTCAGCAACACCAAACCCTCGGTTTTTATACCGATATCAAAACACAACAACTGAACCCATTGAGCCGGCTGGTTTCCGATACCATGCGGATGCCGGTTCAACCGAATAAAGCTATTGTAGGCGCCAATGCGTTTTCACATTCATCGGGTATTCACCAGGATGGATTTTTGAAAGATGCGCAAACCTACGAGATCATCAACCCCGAGCAGGTTGGTGCCGACGGAAGTAAAATTGTACTCACAGCGCGCAGCGGCCGTAGCGCGCTGGCCCACCGCTTTCACAAGCTGGGTTTTATGTTCAACCGCAATGATATTGACGTGTTGTACGATCAGTTCCTGAAAGTAGCCGACAGAAAGAAAGAAGTTGAAGATGAAGATCTGAAGGAGTTGGCTAACCAGTACCAGGCCGCCACAGTTTAGTGAGCAGTATTTTCTCATAATCATGTAGTTTTTGTTACGCGTGGTGCGTCTGCACCACGCTTTTTCTCAAAACCTCACATCTCCCGGCTGAAGCCGGGAAGAGAAAAGAAAAAGGAAAAGAATGAACGAATGCTCAAATAATGGTGATAAGACGGGGTGTTCACGCCGCAGGGCCGGGCACGTGGGAGAAGGATTATTTGACCGGCATAATAACAAGCACATCGTACAAACGGTTTACGGTGGGCCATTTGTGTTATATAACAATAAACCTCAACAGGTAGTAGCACCTGCTAACTACTATGTTCCTACGCAAGATCAACAATTACCAATAAAAGAAAAGGGTCAGCGCCCGCAGGCGGCCACAGCTGTTGAATGGTATTCCGGTTACAGTCAGGAACCGGTATATTTCACAACCTTGTGCATGTACCTGCATAGCGCCGGTGTATGAATGATGAGCGGCGACGGTTAAGTCCGCTGTTTTGAAACTACATTTTATGGAAAAGAATATTGTTGTTATAGAAGGTGATGGCATAGGGCCTGAAGTTACCCGACAGGCGGTTAAAGTATTGAATGCCGTTGCCGAGCAATTCGGTCATGAGTTCTTCTACCGGTATTGTTTAATGGGTGCCGATGCTATCGATAAAACCGGTAACCCGCTGCCCGATGAAACCATTGAAGCCTGCCTTAACAGCGATGCAATATTATTTGGCGCTATCGGCCATCCCAAATACGATAACGATCCTTCCGCCAAAGTGCGCCCCGAGCAGGGCCTGCTGAAACTGCGGAAAAGCTTACAATTGTTTGCCAACATTCGCCCTGTAATTACGTACCCATCTTTGCAACACCTGTCTCCTTTAAAAGCGCAGCACTTAGAAGGAGTTGATTTTATAATCTTCAGAGAGCTCACCGGCGGCATTTATTTCGGGAAGAAAGAATTGAGTGAAGACGGGAACCGCGCTGCTGACGACTGCGTATATACGCGCGCAGAAATTGAGCGTATCGCTCACCTGGCATTTCAGTATGCAGGGCAGCGCCGTAAAAAACTAACGTTGGTCGATAAGGCCAATGTGTTGGAAACATCACGCCTGTGGCGTAAGGTGGTGCAGGAAATAGCAACGCAGTACAGCGATGTAAAAGTTGATTTCCTGTTTGTTGACAATGCCGCCATGCAACTGATCATTAACCCGAAACAATTCGATGTGGTGCTTACGGAGAATATGTTCGGTGATATTATCAGCGATGAAGCAAGCGTCATCAGCGGATCGCTGGGTTTGTTGCCATCGGCATCTGTTGGGTCGGGCGTAGCGCTGTTTGAACCTATTCATGGTTCTTATCCGCAGGCAGCCGGTAAAGACATTGCCAACCCGCTGGGATGTATTCTCTCTGCAGCCATGCTGCTCGATCATTTCGGGCTGGCAAAAGAAGCTGAAGCGGTAAGGCTTGGTGTAGAATGGACACTGGTAAATGGTTTTGTAACAAAAGATATCGATCCTATCAATTTTTATTTCACTTCAACCATCGGTGAGCTGGTAAGCGATTTTGTTGCCAACCGTATTCCGGGTGGAGTGAATAAGGCGAATATAGAATTGAGAAAGTCGACGATTATATAATACCAGGGCGAGTGGGAAGTGGTGAGTGGCGAGTAGGAAATACATATCCTGCATGCTACAAAGAACAGGGAGCTTTAGGTTTTAAGCCCCACTAGCCATTTACTACCAGCTACCAGCTTGTTGACGATTTCGACAGGGTGGAAACAGGTTCGGAAACATTTTTTTTAAAACTAAGCTCTTTTTTTAAACAGGCGGGTGTATATTTGTGGAAACACGAAGTCCTCTTATGCAAAAAAGCAGCATCAATAACATCATCTCTGTGGTAACTGCAATAATTATTATTGTGGTGGTGGTGGTTATTCCTGCAACGCACGGAGGTGGAATCTAACGTATACTAAATCAAAATAGAAACCCGCCTCCAACGAGGCGGGTTTTTTTTTGTTCGCCGAAGCCTGGCGAAGGCGGGTAGTGCAGGGAGATCCGTGCCGGGGATAAGCGAATCGAATAGCCGGAATCAGTGGATTGAATATGCGTTTTGAATTCCGGAAACCCATTCACTGTTGCCCATTGACCATTCACGCTCAAAACACCTTATTCTAAATAATTATCCAATGGCATACTACCATAATAACACGATTATTTATCTCAATGGCGCTTATGTAAAAGCGGCTGAGGCAACTACTGACTTCTTCGGTCAGTCGCTGCATTACGGATATGCCGTATTTGAAGGTATCAGATCGTACCAGACCGCCAGTGGCGAAACAAAGATCTTCAAGGCAACGGAACACTACGAGCGCCTGAAAAACTCCGCACTCGCACTGAACATGCCCTACCACTGGGAACCCGATGAACTGATAGAAGCCACCTACGAAGTATTGAGCCAGAACAATCTGCAGAATGCCTACATCAGGCCTGTAGTATATGCGCCGGCCAATATGAGCTTCAACCCCAATAATGAATCATACATCATGATAGCGGCCTGGGAAATGGGTTTGTTCCTGGGAGAAAAATTACTGCGGGTAATGACCTCTTCCTTCCAACGCCCCAACCCAAAAGGTTTTCGCATAGAGGCCAAAGCCAGCGGTCATTATGTAAACTCTATATTGGCCAGCCAGGAAGCAAAAGCAAAAGGGTTCGATGAAGCGCTGCTGACCGATATGAACGGTTATGTGGCTGAAGGCCCCGGCGCCAATGTTTTCATTGAAAAGAACGGTAAACTGTACACGCCGCCAACCGGTAATATCCTGCCCGGTATTACAAGGGCAACGGTCATTGAAATATGTAAAGAGTTGAACATTCCGGTTGAAGAGCGTTTATTCACCACCGATGAATTGAAACAGGCCGATTCCGCATTCTTTTGCGGCACGGCCGCAGAGGTGATAGGCTGGCAATCATTCGATGAAGTAACCTTCCCGGCAAAGTGGGAAAACACGATCGGCCGCAGCATTCAGCAGGCATATAAGAACCGGGTTACAGAAGCGGTGAAAGGGGAAGTGATAAGTTAGACGAGGTAAGCCGATAATAGAAGTGTACGAATGGAAGAACCACAAACAACAAACTACAAACCACCAACTAAAGTACAGGTTGTACGAAAAAATAAACGCTGAACGCATAAAGTAAAGAAATGGCTGAATTAAACAAGTATTCAAAAACGCTTACGCAGGATGAAACACAACCTGCCGCACAGGCCATGTTATATGGCATTGGTTTAACCGATGAAGATCTGAAGAAAGCACAGGTAGGCATTGCCAGCATGGGTTACGATGGTAACACGTGTAACATGCACCTGAACGACCTGGCTAAAATTGTAAAGGAAGGTGTTTGGAGTAACGACCTGGTAGGGTTGATCTTCAATACCATTGGCGTAAGCGATGGCATGTCGAACGGAACCGACGGCATGCGCTATTCACTGGTAAGCCGCGATATCATTGCCGATTCAATTGAAGCGGTTTGCGGCGCCCAGTATTACGATGCGTTGATCACCATTCCCGGTTGCGATAAAAATATGCCTGGTTCAGTAATGGCAATGGGCCGTTTGAACCGGCCGTCAATAATGGTTTACGGCGGAACAATTGCCCCCGGTCATTATAAAGGCCAGGACCTGAATATAGTTTCTTCATTCGAGGCCTTGGGCCAGAAGATCGCCGGCCAGTTGAGCGATGCCGATTTCAAAGGCATTGTTATGAACAGCTGCCCCGGCGCCGGCGCCTGCGGCGGTATGTATACAGCCAACACCATGGCATCGGCCATCGAAGCGCTGGGTATGAGCCTGCCTTATTCTTCTTCCAACCCGGCCCTCAGCGAGGAAAAAAAGAAAGAATGCCTTGAAGCGGGTAAAGCTGTACGTAACCTGATGGAAAAAGATATCAAACCCCGTGATATCATGACCCGCAAAGCCTTCGAGAATGCAATTACCACCATTATGATCCTCGGTGGAAGCACCAATGCCGTTCTGCATTTGCTCGCCATCGCCAAAAGCGTGGATGTTCCTTTAACGCAGGACGATTTTCAGGCCATCAGCAATAAGATCCCCATGCTGGCCGATTTCAAACCGAGCGGTAAATACCTGATGCAGGACCTGCACGAACATGGTGGTTTACCTTCAGTGATGAAATACCTGTTACAAAAAGGATTGCTGCATGGCGATTGTTTAACGGTAACCGGTAAAACCCTTGCCGAAAACCTTGCCGGTGTTCCCGACCTCGACTTTAACAAGCAAAAGATCATTCTCCCCCTCGAGCATCCCATAAAAGCTACCGGTCACCTACAAATTCTTTACGGTAACCTCGCCGAAAAAGGCAGCGTGGCCAAGATCACCGGTAAAGAAGGCGAACGCTTTGAAGGACCCGCCCGTGTATTCGATGGCGAGTTTGAACTGATAGCCGGTATCCAAAGCAAAAAAGTACAACCGGGCGATGTAGTGGTGATCCGCTACGTAGGGCCAAAAGGCGCACCCGGTATGCCTGAAATGCTGAAACCCACATCGGCGCTTATCGGTGCCGGTTTGGGTAAAAGCGTGGCGCTTATTACCGACGGCCGTTTCAGCGGCGGTACGCATGGTTTTGTGGTAGGCCACATCACCCCCGAAGCATACGACGGCGGTGGTATTGCCCTGGTAAAAGACGGCGACATCATTGAGCTGGATGCGGTTAAGAATACCATTAACCTGAAGATCAGTCCCGATGAGCTGGCAAAACGCAAAGCAGCATGGAAACAGCCGCCATTAAAAGTTAAAAAAGGAATTCTATATAAATACGCTAAGCAGGTAAAAGATGCCAGCGAAGGTTGTGTAACCGATGAAATGGAATAAACGATGCCATTGGATCGGGCAACATAAGAACAGGAACTAAACCGACAATTGAATCACAAAAAAAAGTTTATGAGTACAATCGAAAAGGCACCTGCCAAAGGAAAGACGAAAGAGAAGCCAGCAGTAAAAAATATCAGCGGCTCGGTCGCAGTGTTGGAAGCATTCCTTGAAGAAGGTGTCAGTACCATCTTTGGGTATCCGGGTGGCGCTATCATGCCAATCTATGATGCGCTGTATGATTACCAGGAAAAACTGCGTCATATACTGGTGCGTCATGAACAGGGTGGCATACATGCCGCTCAGGGTTATGCGCGCTCATCGGGCGATGTCGGTGTGGTGTTTGCAACCAGCGGTCCCGGCGCCACCAACCTGGTAACGGGTTTGGCCGATGCCATGATAGATAGTACACCGCTTGTGTGCATCACCGGCCAGGTGTTTGCCCATTTGCTGGGAACAGATGCGTTTCAGGAAACGGATGTGATCAATATAACTACGCCGGTTACCAAATGGAACTACCAGGTAACGGACGCTACCGAAATTCCTTCGGTGCTGGCAAAAGCATTTTACATTGCCCGCAGCGGCCGACCCGGTCCCGTGTTGATCGATATCACCAAGAACGCCCAGTTACAAAAGTTCGATTACGAAGGATATACAAAATGCGATCATGTGCGCAGCTACCGCCCGAAACCGATCGTACGTAAAGAGTACATTGCCGAAGCGGCGAAGCTGATCAATGAAGCGGAAAAGCCGTTTGTGATCTTTGGGCAGGGTGTAATACTTGGAAAAGCGGAACAGGAATTTATAAAGTTCATAGAAAAGGCCGGTATCCCCACCGCCTGGACCATTATGGGACTGAGCGCTATTCCTTCAGATCACCCGCTGAATGTGGGCATGCTGGGAATGCACGGAAACTATGGACCGAATGTATTGACCAATGAATGCGATGTATTGATTGCGATCGGGATGCGGTTCGATGACCGCGTTACCGGCCGCCTCGATAAATATGCCAAACAGGCGAAAGTGATCCACCTCGATATCGATCCGGCAGAGGTTGATAAGAACGTAAAATCAACAGTACCGGTTTGGGGCGATTGTAAAGAAACCCTGCCGTTGCTGACCGCACAGATAGAGCAGAAAGTGTATCCGCAGTGGTTGCAAAAGTTCAAAGACATGATGAAGGAAGAAGAAGATTCCTGCATTACGCCTGAACTGAACCCCACCAGCGATCAGCTGACCATGGGTGAAGTAATAAAAACCCTGAACGAACTGACCGGCGGCGATGCGATCATTGTAACCGACGTAGGTCAGCACCAGATGGTGGCCTGCCGGTATGCAAAATTCACCCAATCGAAAAGTAATATTACCTCGGGCGGTTTGGGAACCATGGGCTTTGCCTTACCCGCAGCAATAGGTGCAAAGATGGGCGCGCCTGAAAGAACAACCGTTGCCATCATTGGCGATGGTGGTTTCCAGATGACCCTGCAGGAACTGGGAACAATTATGCAGTCGGAGATCGATGTAAAGATCCTGATCCTGAACAACCAGTTCCTTGGCATGGTGCGCCAGTGGCAGCAGCTCTTCCACGACAAACGCTATTCATTCGTGGATATAGCCAGCCCCGATTTTGTACAGGTTGCCAAAGGGTATAACATTCCCGGACAAAGCGTTTCAAAGCGCGGCGACCTGAAAAAAGCATTGACCGAAATGCTGAATACCAAAGGCGCTTACCTGCTTGAAGTAATGGTTGGCAAGGAGAACAATGTGTTCCCGATGGTGCCACAGGGTTGCAGCGTAGCAGAAATACGTTTAAAATAAAAGAGAACAGCGAATGGCTATCACAGAAAATACCTGGAATACTTCACTGTACGATAAAAAACATGATTTTGTTTTTAAGTACGGCGAATACCTGGTGCAGATGCTGACCCCACAGGAAGGCGAACGCATACTGGATATAGGCTGTGGTACCGGTTACCTCACCAACCTGATCGCTGCCTCGGGGGCATTTGTTACCGGCATGGATAACTCGATCGATATGATCGCCAGAGCACGTAATGAGTATCCGCACCTGCCTTTCAGGCTGGCCTCAGTAACCGATTTCGACTTCAATGAACCATTCGATGCCATGTTCTCCAATGCGGTACTGCACTGGGTAACCGAAAAAGAGCAGGCTGTTAAAAGCATGTACGACAACCTGAAGCCCGGCGGGCGGCTGGTGTTGGAAATGGGTGGAAAGGGAAATGTGGAGAAGATCACACATGCGTTGAAACAGGCTTTGCAGAACCATGGTTACAAAGAGCAGGCAAACCGCGAGATCTGGTATTTTCCTTCAGTAAGTGAATATACCGGGTTGCTGGAAAAGCAGGGGTTCAGGGTAACATACGCCGCTCATTATAATCGCGAAACGGAGTTGAAGGATACGCAGCAGGGCATCAAAGACTGGGTGCATATGTTTGGCGGCGCTTTTCTGGAAGGTGTTGAAGCGAAAGCGAAAGAAATTATTCTGGAAGAAGTACAGGACACATTACGGCAAACCCAGTTCAGAAATCAGAAATGGTATGCAGATTATAAAAGGTTGCGTGTAGTGGCCATTAAAGAAAATTAAAGTACAAACCGATATTTATCATTGGAAACCGTGTTGCGGTTAGTGGCACGGTTGATAATAAGTCACATCATGAAACAGGAATTCACCGTAACGGTATATACTGAGAACCAGATCGGGTTGCTGAACCGGATCGCAATCATGTTCTCACGCCGTAAGATCAATATTGAAAGTTTGAACACTTCCCCTTCTGAAATAGAAGGCATCCACCGGTTTACCATTGTGATCAATGAACTGGAAGAAGTGGTGAAAAAGCTGGCCCGCCAGATAGAAAAACAGGTGGAAGTATTGAAAGCCTATTACAATACCAATGATGAGATCGTTTGGCAGGAACTGGCTTTGTACAAAGTGCCTACCGATGAAATTGCCGAAAAAGTAAAGGTTGAGCGCCTGTTACGCGAGTATGGAGCCCGTGCGGTGGTGATCAGAAAAGATTACACCGTGTTTGAAACAACCGGCCAGCGCGAAGAGATCAACAAACTGATAGCTGTACTGGAACCATACGGATTGATCGAGTTCGTACGCAGCGCCCGGGTGGCTATCATCAAGGCCAGCAGTGGTTTTCACAGCAAACTGAAAGAGTTTGAAAAACGCGAGCCCGGCGAAGAAGTAATAGAGAACGAATACCTGGGTCAGGGCGATCAGGTGTTTACGATGTAAACGCGGAACGCAAAAAACAACTCGTTAAAAACCAACAATAATGGTGAATTATCATTCACCGGTCCAAACAAAAAACCAATAACAATAAACATTCTCAACAATGGCAAAATTAAATTTCGGCGGGGTGGAAGAAAACGTAGTAACTCGTGATGAGTTCCCACTTGCCAAAGCGCAACAGGTATTGAAAAATGAAACGGTAGCTGTGATCGGTTACGGCGTACAGGGACCGGGTCAGGCGCTGAACCAAAAAGACAATGGTATCAATGTAATAGTTGGTCAACGCAAAAATTCAAAAACCTGGGATAAAGCGGTGAAAGATGGTTTTGTACCCGGCGAAACATTGTTCGAAATTGAAGAAGCATTACAACGCGGTACAATCATCTGCTACCTGTTGAGCGATGCTGCGCAAATTCAATTATGGCCTACCGTTAAAAAACACCTTACTGCAGGTAAAGCATTATATTTCTCACATGGTTTCGGTATCACTTTCAACGAGCAAACCGGTATCGTTCCTCCCAAGGATGTAGATGTGTTCCTGGTTGCTCCTAAAGGTTCCGGTACTTCATTGCGCCGTATGTTCCTGCAAGGCCGTGGCCTCAACAGCAGCTACGCTATTTTCCAGGATGCTACCGGTAAAGCAAAAGAAAGAGTAATTGCTTTGGGTATTGCCGTTGGTAGCGGTTACCTGTTCGAAACTGATTTCAAAAAAGAAGTATACAGCGATCTTACCGGCGAAAGAGGCACATTGATGGGTGCTATTCAGGGTATCTTCGCTGCTCAATACCAGGTATTGCGCAGTAAAGGTCATACGCCTTCTGAAGCTTTCAACGAAACTGTGGAAGAACTGACCCAGTCACTGATGCCATTGGTTGCAGAAAATGGTATGGACTGGATGTATGCCAACTGTAGCACCACTGCACAACGCGGTGCACTGGACTGGTGGAAGAAATTCCGCGATGCTACATTACCGGTGTTCAACGACCTGTATGAAAGCGTTGCAACCGGTAAAGAATCTCAACGTTCAATCGACAGCAACAGCCAGGCAGATTACCGTGAGAAACTGGAAGCTGAGCTGAAAGAACTGCGTGAAAGCGAAATGTGGCAGGCCGGTAAAACAGTTCGCAGTCTTCGTCCTGAGAATCAAAAGCCAGCCGAAGTAACGGCATAACGCAAAACGCTTAACGCCGAACGCAAATGCAGAAAAAGCGTTAGGCGTTCCGCGTTAGGCGATTAGCATAAAAAATTAGCCACCGGTTCACATTGAAGAAACGTTCCGCGTTTTCTGATAACTAAAACAACGGTGGCTAATTTTTTTTAACTCAGATAAAATATGAGTACAGTCACAAATACAAGGCCTGAACTGGAATTTCATAAAGCGGCATTGCGGTTGAGGAAAGTGGTGCACAAAACACCGCTGATGTACAATCACAATCTGTCGAAGAAGTACCAGTGCAGCGTGTATCTAAAGAGAGAGGACCTGCAGGTGGTACGTTCGTACAAACTGCGGGGCGCATATAATATGATGAGCAGTTTGGCCGCTGAGGAACTGCAGCATGGGGTGGTATGTGCCAGTGCGGGCAATCACGCACAGGGTTTTGCATACTCGTGTAAAAAGCTCAATGTGAAAGGGGTGGTTTTCATGCCTGTCATAACACCTAACCAGAAGGTGAACCAAACGAAGATGTTTGGCGAAGAAAATATAGAGATTCAACTGATCGGCGATACATTCGACGATTGTGCAGTTGCTGCAAAAAAGTTTACTGAAGAGAACGGCATGACCTTTATTCCACCGTTTGATGATTACCGAATTATTGAAGGGCAGGGCACTGTTGGCGTTGAGATCCTGGAAGAACAATCGGATGTCGATTATTTGTTTGTTCCCGTAGGCGGCGGTGGTTTAAGTGCGGGCGTAGGCTCGTATTTGAAAACGTATTCACCCAAGACAAAAGTGATAGGCCTTGAGCCGGAAGGCGCTCCATCGATGTATGAAGCATTGAAAGCCGGTGCGCCAGTAACCTTGAATGAAATAGATCGTTTTGTTGATGGGGCGGCTGTAAAAAGAGTAGGGGAGTTAACGTTCCCTATTTGTAAAGAGGTGTTGGATGATATGCATCTTGTTGCGGAAGGAAAGATCTGTTCTACCATTTTGAAATTGTATAATGAAGATGCGATAGTGGCAGAGCCTGCAGGTGCGTTATCGATAGCTGGGCTGGACGATTATGCCGATGTGATAAAAGGAAAGACAGTAGTGTGCATTGTAAGCGGCAGCAACAACGATATCGATCGTATGCAGGAGATAAAGGAGCGAAGCCTGCAATACGAAGGATTGAAGCATTATTTTCTTATCAGGTTTGCACAAAGACCCGGTGCATTAAAAGAGTTTGTAAATCATGTGCTGGGACCGAATGATGATATCACAAGGTTTGAGTACATGCAAAAGACAAATAAAGAATCGGGTCCGGCCCTGGTGGGAGTAGAGTTAAAGAAAAAGGAAGACTACGATATACTGTTGCAGAACATGCAACGTTATAACATAAACTATACGGCGTTGAATAAGAACGACACGCTGTTTGGGTATTTGGTATAGTAACTTTGTTATCTGTTTAAGTGGTGGCCATCTCGAGCAATCGGGATGGCTTTTTTGTTTATAGTTCGCAGTTCAAAGTTCACTGGTTGCAGTTATTGAGTTGTTCAGTTATTCAGTTTGTATGTGCGTGGTGCTACCTATGAGTGAGGATGACAATAGTTATGAGTCATTAGTATAGGACTTTTACGTGCACGTTTACCGTTTTACGGAGCTCTCCCTTTAGGGGCTGGGGAGTATTAACAAAAAAGCCTCGCCGAAGCGAGGCCATTGTCATAATGTCTGACGGATAGTTTTTTCACGGATACGGATCACGGAAGAGTTGCTATACCTGGTTGCTTTACGATATGGTCTTTTCACAGATATTGGGCCGTCAATGTTCCTAAGGGCGGATCGAAAACATGTATGAATCTACCTGCTGAAACTTCTAATAGGTTAAATAAGTGCAAAGGGCGTTCTGATATTGGATCATAACATGTTGGTTTTTCCCCGGATATTGAACAATGCGTGTAATGAATTACACGGGACGGCGAACATTGGATTTTTAACAGGCTTTTCCTACGGATACTGAAACTAACAGGGCCATAGATACAAGGGGCCGATATTGGATTTAAACATACACTGGTTTTTCACGGACATTGAAACTAATAGCGATTGAAAGTACACAAAGCGATATTGGATAATGAACATGAAACGGCTTTTCCACGGATAATGGAATACTTGCCCTGCATAACAAGGCTGGATATTCAAAGTAATTATTTCTTATTTTATGAACGCTGAACTATGGCAATGCGTCAATCGGGCATGGCATACGTTACATGATATATATCGATGAGAACAATTGAAAGAAAACAGATAACTATGGCTGTTATACAATGGTTAGAATATTCGCAGAGTAGTTTTGAATTCGGTCGCTATCAGAA